>JAGMCJ010000119.1 GCA_023129265.1 Thermoplasmata archaeon
ACGTAGACGTTCAGCGCGATGCTCATCACCGCGAACAGCGGTCCGAGAACGAAGACCGAATAGACCCACACGGGCGTCGGAACGGGATAGAAACCGAGCACCGGATACGTCCCGACATCGATGATTATCGTGAAGACAACGAACGAGATGAAGGTCGCTATCATCGTGGGGATGAATATCGACAGCGACTTCCCGACCAGGAGCTCCCCGTCCGTCGTCGGCGTCGCGAGGAGCGGCTCCAGGCTCTTGTTGGTCTTCTCACCGACGAAGCTGTACGAAGCGATGACGGTCGGGATCACGGCGGGGATCATCATGAAGAACAGTATCATGCTGTTCAGCACGACGTCCACGAAGATCCTGACATCGGAGGGGTCCTCGTCGAGGTAGGCGCAGTTCACCGTGTGTGATGTGAAGGACACGTCCACGTCCCACATATTCGAGTCCCTGATGACGCTATAGTTCCGCACCACGACACTGATGAGCTCGGAACTGCTCACCCTCGCATCACTCAGAGTGGAGTTGAGTATCCGGGAAGAATACACATAGGAGCTTGTGACCGTGCAGTTCTCTATGGTGGCGTTCACAACCGTCGTTCGGGTCAGGTTCTGGTCCGAGTAGGTGATCGTCGGCGTCAGGTCCAGCTCGATCGGCTCGCCCTGGGTCTCGAAGCCCCCGGTGTAGAGGACAGGTAGGAAGCTGAACGGGATGACGACGGCCATGATGACCGGCATGAAGATGAGCGTGTAGAGCACGTACTTGTTCGTCCTGAGCTCGGCCATGTCCTTCCTTGCGACCACCCAGACCTTGTCGAACCTCACGTGGACTCACCTATCAGCTTCAAGTACACCTCCTCCAGCCCGTGCTTGAACTCGGAGATGCTCTGGATCTCACCACCGTTCTCCATCACCGCCCTCGCGATTGCCGGGTTCCTCTCGTCCGGATCATCAAGCGAGATGAGGAGCCCACCGTCCTGCTCCTGCACGCTCACGACGAAATCCAGGGCCTTCACGGCCTCCATGATCCGAGGGGTGAGGGTCTTCACGCGCACGGCGGTCGTCCTGCCCCAGTACCTGCGTGCGAGCTCCTCGGGAGAGCCGACGGCTATCAGGCGTGTGTTCAGCACGCCTATCCTGTCGCACAGCCGCTCGGCCTCGTACAGGTTGTGCGTGTTGAGGAATATCGTCCCGCCCTCCTTCTTCAGGTTGAGTATGAACCGGCGCACCGTCCGCGCGGCCTCCGGGTCCAGTCCCGCAGTGGGCTCGTCCAGGAAGAGCAGCCTCGGCTTGTGCACGAGCGCGCGGGCTATCGCGATCTTCTGCCTCATTCCCTTCGAGAAGGTGGAGATGGCCTCGTCCCTCCTCTTCCAGATCTTGAGCTTCGTGAGGAGCTCCTTTATCCGCTCGGCCCGCTCGCCGTCCTTGACGCCATACAGCTGGCCGTAGAAATCCAGGTTGCGGTACGCGCTCAGGCGCTCGTACAGCCCCGGCGATTCGGGAAGCAGGCCGACCATCTGCCTGATGTTCATGGAGTCCGGCTCCCGCCCGCACTCGTTCTCCCCGATGAAGGCACGCCCGCTCGTGGGGCCTATGAGGCAGCAGAGGATGCGCACGGTCGTGGTCTTCCCCGCGCCGTTCGGACCGATGAAACCGAAGACCTCGCCCTCGAAGACCTCGAGGCTCAGGCTGTCGACGGCGACGGTGCCGTTGAACGTCCTCGTCAGCTCCTCAGTTCGAATCATGACTGACACATCTAAAGCGGCAACGTGGATAAAATGGTGTCGAACCGCTAAGGTTGAAATAACGCATCCGCATTCGAGTCTCGGGACTTGCATGAGCCTTGAGCTGATCATCATTGGAGGAGGGCCCGCCGGTTTGGCGGCCGGGATATACGCCAAGCGGGCAGGGATAGAGGCAATCGTGATCGAGAAGGCGATGGCGGGCGGTCAGATCCTCATCTCCCCGGTGATAGAGAACTTCCCAGGTGAGAAATCCATCGCGGGGATGGACCTCGCGCAGAAGATGAAGGAGCACGCCGCCGAGTACGTTCCCATACAGGAACTGGAGGAGGTCCTCGAGGCCAAGAAGGAGGGTGACGCCTTCCACGTGAAGACGAGCAAGGACAGCTACGAGGTCCCCGCTCTGATCCTGGCGACCGGGGCGACGTACAAGAAGCTGGGCGTCCCTGGGGAGGGGAAGTTCTCAGGAAGAGGCGTCTCCTACTGCGCGACTTGCGACGGCTTCTTCTTCAAGGAGAAGGACGCGGCCGTCGTCGGCGGGGGGAACACTGCGGCGATCGAGGCCATCTACCTGCAGAACCTGGGCGTGCGGACGAAGCTGATCCACAGGCGCCCCTTGCTGCGGGCGGAGAAGGCCTACCAGGACGACATCGAGCGGCTCGGGGTGGAGAAGATACTCGAGTCCAGGGTCGTCGAGATCCAAGGCTCGGACAAGGTGGAGTCCGTTCTCGTCGAGAACGTGAACACGGGCGAGAGGGAGGACGTGCCCGTCGACGCCGTCTTCGTCTCGATCGGCCTAATCCCCCACAACGAGATCGCGAAGGCGCTCGGAGCCGAGCTGAGGGACGACGGCTACGTGACGGTCGACGATTTCCAGCGGACGAGCGTCAAGGGCATGTACGCGGCTGGAGATATCACTGGCGGGGCCCGCCAGATCGTGACCTCGTGTGCTCAAGGGGCACAAGCGGCTCTCGCGTCCACGGAAGTGTTGGGAAAACAGTATCCGTTCTGATTACTGAGGATCCAGCTGCTCCCGCAGGACGTCCAACGTGCTCTCCGGCAGGAACTCGGAACGTATGAGCTCCGCCACGATTTCTTCGGTCGGAATCCCGGTTCGTGATCCTTTTGCGACGAGCGACGTCAGGCGGACGAGCAGCTCTCTGTTCGCCAGGAGGTTCTTCAGTTCCCGCTCGAGTGCCACGGCCCTCTCCTTCGCCTCGGGGAGGTAGATCTTCTCCAGCCGCGTCGGGAGATGCTTCTCTATTTCATCCGCCAGACTGCTTGAGTCGTAGTCAGTGATGTTCGCGATCTTCCACGCATGCCTGATGAACCCGAGCGGGCCCATCTTGTCCAACGTGTCGGCGTCGTGCACTGTTTTCGCCTCGAGCGTCTTGGCGGGGACCTCGCCATCGTGGGCCTCGATGCAGTGCGTCACCCGCTCAGTATCGTCCTGACTCAGGTCCAGCTCGTCCAGAAACGGTTGGATGAAGCGCGCCCCGCTGAAGCAGTGCCCCTCATTCCCCAGGTGAAGGCCGACATCGTGCAGCCACGCTCCCGCCGCAACGATGTCCTCCCTGACGTCCTTCCACTTTGAGAGGGAGAGGGCGATCTTCACCGTCCTCTCCAGGTGTCTGTTGCCCTTCGACCTCCCGCCAAAGGCGATGTTCCAGTCCATGTGCAGAGCGTACTCGCGTATCCTCTCCAGCTTCTCGGCGGGGATCATCGCGACGCCATGCGCCTCGTTCGATTTATCCTCTGCGGTCAGGAGTAGCCCGGAACGTCCTTGGCGGGCGCGCGCTCTCCCAAGTTGGAAGTCTTGCGGAACTCGGCGTGGGCGGTCCGCTCGACATCCGGCATCCTTATCGTGGCGTCCATGTTCAGGCCCTCCCGGAGCGCGGCCTTCCTCAGCAGGCGCTTCACCACGTTGACTATGTTCCCGCCGCAGAGCGGGTACTTGGCCGCTATCCTCGCGTAGTCTATCCTCTCCGCCGGCGCACCGCTTGGCATCAGCCTTCCGAATATCTCTGCCTGCTCCTGCGGGGACGGCCGCGGGAAGAATATCACCGTGTCGATCCTCCTCTCCAGCGCGTGGTCCATGTTCATCGGCAGGTTGCTCGTCAGCACCGTGACCCCCTTCTGGTTCTCAATCATGGACAGCAGGAAGGACGTGTCCCTGTTGATGAGGACGTCCGTGGAATCGAGCACGGGGATGCGGCTCGAGAAGAGGGCGTCCGCCTCGTCGAAGAGGAGTATGTCCCCGTTCTCCGCGGCCTCCTCGAAGACGCGCTGGACGTTCCTCATCGTCTCCCCGATGTAGCAGCTCGTCAGGCTTGCCAGGTTGACCGCCAGGAGCTTCTTGCCCAGGAGGTGGGCGATGGCCTCTGCCGTCATCGTCTTCCCCGTGCCGGGCGGGCCCGTGAGCAGTATCGACGTCCCGGAGTGCCTCTCCAGCGTCTCGCTAGCGCCCCACGTCTCGTATATCGTGTCCCTGCTTCTCACCTCAGCGACCGCCGTCACGATGTCGCTCTTCACGTCCTCGGGAAGGACCACGTCCCCGAGCCTGAACCTGGGCTCGATCCTGCGGGACGGCGCTTCGTTCCTGCGCTCTCCCAGCCTGAGCCTGCCGCGGAACTCGAACTTCGAGGGAGCATCCATCTCCGACAGCCAGCCCTCGACCAGCGGGATCGCCTTCTCGATGTCGCTGTCGCTGACCTCGGTGGAATGCCTCATCCGGGCGCTCGCCTCCGCGAACCTCACCATGGACCCGAAGAGGCCGAGGTGGCAGAACTCGCGGTGCTGGCCGGACTCGGGATTGGACATATGAATCAGAGCCCTCCTCACCTTCCGGAGGAGCCGCTCGGGAATACACGGTGCCAGCGAGTCCTGCGAGTAGAGAACGTACTCCTCGAGACGGTAGATGTCCGCGTCCCGAGGGATCTGTTCCTCCAGACCCCGCTCAGAGTATATCCTGAACAGGCCGTCCGCCAACCTGGGCATGCTCTCCGCCTCGCCGACATGGATATAGTCGAAGCACTCGAGTAGCGCTGTGGGAACTCCTCTGAAAGCCATTCCGTCGCCGTACTCGTAGCTCTCGAGGTCCGTCGTGTCGATAATCATGAGCAGCGATGTCTCCACTCCTTCCGCGGTCGACGGGCTGAACTCGCGCATCGTCTTTATCGCGAAATCGACGGACCGTTCGTCGGACACTCCATCGACTATCGTGATACCGCCGCGGCACACGGTCAGGTCAGGGATCTCGAACTCCTCGGACTCCCAAATCCCCCGCCTGAAATCGTTGAGCGTGCACATCGCGAGCCTGTCGGCCAGGGAGCGCAGGAAGCACCTTAGCGGGAGGCTTGGGTTCACGACCCCGATGTTTATGGACCCCCGAAGAAGCATGTCGCCGACCTGGCGGCTCACCCCGCCAAACATCTGGAGTATGAGCGCCTCGCCCAGCTTGCTGTCCAGGACACCCCTCGCGGAGAGCGACTTCAGCATCAGGTCCTTGAACTCCCCGCTCGGGAGTTCAGCCACCTTGTCCTTTCTCTTCATTCTTGACCTTCTCGTTGTATCACCTCAATAGATAGTCAATCCTCCCCGTCGTTCATAGTGTGTCAAAAAAGAAGAGTTCATCTGCAGACCGTCTCAACGGGAGGCTGACCTTCTTGCGCGTCCTCAGATAGTCGGACGACGTCCCGCAGGGCCCCTATCCTGTTCGGCGCGGTGCACCTCCCCTCACGATCGAGGAGGAAGGCCCTGATGCCCCGCCGCTGAACCGGCTGGACATCGAGCCCCCAGGTGTCCCCGACCATGACGATGTGTTCCTTTCCCAGGCCCTTTCTGCACTTGAACTCCGCGAGATACTTCGCCTTGTCGTCCTCAATCACGACGTCGTCGAAGTACTGCCCTATTCTGAAGTGCGCGACGAGCGGCTGGAGAACGTCCTCGAGGTTCCTCGACAGGATGTGGAGCCTGTGCCCGCGATGCCTGAGCGCCCGCAACAGGGCGGGGACCTCGGGATCCAGCTCGAAGTACTCCTTGGCCCTCTTCACGGTCCTATCCCCGTTGTCCCAAAAGTCCTCGCTCGTCTTCCCTTCGCGCAGGCGGTACAGGGTCCCTTCGGCATCGAAGAAGATGTGAAGAGGCTTCTCACTGCTCATTGCGATACATATCATGCGTCGTGCGCATATTAGGCTTGCCCCATACCGTTTGAATGACAATCATACTGTTTGACGGAGAATATAAACATTCTTATACACAGGAACTGTTAGGTGAAACAGATGGCAACGCTCTTCGGTACCCTTGGATGGCGGCCCGCTTCTCTCATTCCATCGATCAAGTCGACCGAGGGCCTCGAGAAGGTCATCTTCTACCACAGCGACCACGAGAGGAGCAGGAAGGCCCGCGACCAAGTCGTGGAGTACTGCGAGCAGAGGGACATACCCGTGCGGCCCATTGAACTGAGGGATGCTTTCGACCTCATCCAGATCGCGAAGAGGATAAGGGACGACGTCAGGAGGGAGAGGGACGACGGAAACGAGGTCGCGAAGTTCAACATCGGCGGGGGCACAAGGCTGATGAGCAGCGGTGCCCTGCTCGCCTGCGTTCTCGAGGGGATACCGACCACGTACGTCCACGACGACACGCTCGTGGAGTTCCCGCTCCCCCTCCTCCAAATCGAGTACTCGGCGGCCCTCACACCCAGGCAGAAGGAGACGCTCTCGTTCCTCATCGGCCACAAGGGCCCGATCACGCAGACGGAGCTCTCCAAGGAGCTGGGCATCCACAAGGCGACGGTGAACCACCACATCAAGCAGCTGAGAAAGAAGGGCCTGGTGACCGTGACGACCGATCCGAAGGATTCGAGGAGGAAGATCATAGAGGCGGCTCCGTTCGTGGAGCTGCTCGTCGAGTAGCGGTGGTCCATTGAGAGTCCTCATATCGACCTATGGGTTCGACGAAAGGAAGGTAGTCGCGGCGATGTCGAAGCTCGCGTACGACAAGCTCGTGCTGGTCG
>JAGMCJ010000012.1 GCA_023129265.1 Thermoplasmata archaeon
GAGATGTGCGGTATACCGCAGGGAAGCGGGGCTCCTAGCCCAAGGAACGGTCGAGGGAACGGGAGGAAACGATGACGGACAGAGTCGAAGGAGAAAACGGACACGGAGACGCCCTCACGGAGCACGCCCCCTCAGAAAGGACGTCCCTCAAATGCTGGCAGGAGGTCGTCGGTAATCTCGAGCATGCGTCTTACGACGAGCACCTCCTCGAAGTCCGTATGACAACCAAGAACGGATTCGTACGACTCGTCTTCCACAGGGACTCCCCTGAGGCCAAACGGATACATGACGTTCTCCTCGATCTCCCGAGAGGTTCCCACGTAGGTCTCCTCAGAACGGATTCCAGGAGTAGTCCAATTCTGATTCGCATTATCCCTGGACAGCTGCCGTCCCTCTCTCGATAGTGTTTTTGCTAGTAGATTCATGCGGCTTCACCTATTACCAAAACCTACTGCCCAGTACTTCAAAGGCAATCCTTTTGGTCACACCTATGACCAAGAATCCGTCGTTGGGAAGCTGAGGGGCCATTTCTTTGGTCACACCTATAGCCAAAACCTGTTGCCCATTGCCGGAAAGGTAAGTCCTTTGGTCACACCTATTACCAAAATCTGTAAGGGCAAGTGACACAAGCCAGTACATTCACTCACCTCCCCTCTGGACCTTTATCCTTGGTCACACCTATAACCAAAATCGTGTGAGGGATATGGAAGCACAAGCAACCCACAGAGAGAAGACGATGGAGAACTCGGGTTATGAGGAGGGAACGATAGTGTCATTCGACATTCCTCAGGAGGGCAATTCCAGGAGAATCGCCATTCAGAGATATCTGCACGGGCGCGTGGAAACAAGGAACGTGAACGGCGGAGAGAGGACGTACAGATATCCCGGTCTACTGGATGAAGGAGGCTTCAGACTGGGACAGTCCGTCTACCTCTTTCCACCGGACCTGGCATCCAGACTGATCGTGAAGCTGAGAGAGCTGGGCACTGAGCATCGGTACTGGGATGTGATGATACGAACAGGTGTCCTCTGAGCGAGGATGCCCTTTTCGACTGCACCTCCCAGTCACAAGTAGTATTAAGAAGTCCGAGGGGATTCGTCCGTTGAATGCCCCTCCGAAGGCGTCTCAGCCTGGTCCAGAGAATCCTTCTGATCGGCGCTGTCCTCTGCGTGATACTGGGAGTCCTCATGATGTGGCTGCGTGACATGTGCGTGGACACGTACTTCGCGGAGATAATCGGGTGCAGAAACACGCCCTACGACGTCGGCATATACGCGATGAACATCGCCGGCGCTCTCATCATGACCTTCCTCGTCTTTCTCGACAAGTACCCGCGCGTCCTGGGCCTCTCCGCCATCGTGCTGGGGCTCGTGCTCATTTGGGTCGGCGACATAGGGAGCTTCTTCGGCGGTCTCTTCTCGCTCTCGGCGGGCCTCCTGACGCTCACGTCCCTCCTCTAGGAACGATGACTTTTTATCGTTCAAACCGATGTTGTTCTCGGATGGTTACATGGAGAAGATAAAAGTCGGGAGGGTGTTCAAGTACTTCGCGAAGCCCATGGTTGCCGCCATTCAGATCGAGGAGGGCACCCTGAAGGTAGGGGACAAGATAGCCATACAGGGTGCGACGACCGACCTCACTCTGACCGTGGAGTCCATGGAGATCGACAAAAACCCGATCCAGGAGGCCAATACGGGTCAGTCGGTGGGCATCAAGGTCGCCGAAAGGGTCCGCCCCAACGACTTCGTGTACAAGGTAGTCGAGGACTAATCCCCTGGCGCATGTGCGGTTCGCGGGAGGACGCATCTAGTCAGTTGCGAGAGCGCGGGCACCGTCTTTTCTCAGAATAGGTGTCGGGGGCGGGCTTTGAACCCGCGACCTCCAGATTTCCAAGGAGCGCTCTTCGAACGAACCCTATGAGTCTGGCGCTCCACCAGGCTGAGCCACCCCGACACTAGGACTCGGCGGGTTCCTCTTCCTCGACCTCTTCTGCGGGCTCGACCGTTTCCTCGGAGGCTTCGGCCGGCTCTTCCGTCACCTCAGGCTCCTCGGGAGTCTCTTCTGGCGTCTCTTCCGCTGCCTCGGATTCTTCAGGGACCTCTTCAGCGGGCTCCTCGCCCTCCTCCGGCTCTTCGGTGGCCGGTGGCTCCTCAGGTTCCTCCTCCGGCGCCTTTTCCGGGATGTCGGGAAGTTTGGATATCCTCATCAGTTCGGACTTGCGGATCTCGACCCTCTGCAACGGCTGGATGCTCCTGCACGCCACGGCAATCTTCTTGGCCATCTCTCCCATGATCATCGCCCGGACCAGCTCGCTGAGGATCTTCCCGGAGGCTTCGGACTTCACTATGTCCCCCATCTTCTTCCTGATGGCTGACTGCTTCGAGGACTGGATTCTCCTCTCCGCGATCGCCATGGGCTTGATCCTGACGAGGTTGTCATCCTTGGTCACCACGTCGAACGTCCCGTCCGTTCTAGATTTCTTCCTGCGAGTGAGCCTTCGGATATAGTCGCTCGTCATGTCGTGACCGATAAAGTAGGTGTAGGCATCGCCTCCCCTCACGTCATGGACCTTGAACCTGAGCTTGATGTGCATCTTGCTGAAGTCGCCTATGATGTCCTGCACTGTCACCTCTGTCACGCGATCAATCAGCTTCTCGGGCGAGTCCGCTGGCGTCTCGCCGAGGATGCGGCTGTCGAACATCTCGGGCGCAATGATGTTGTACCACGTCTTGGACTTCCATTTGTCCTTGACCTTCCGTGCAGCTGTTCGGGACTTCTTTGCCATTCAGATTCTCCGGGACGCACTCATAATTGGGACAATATAAATAACTTTGCGGACTGGCTTCGGACCCCTGACGGGCCTATCCGTACATCGATGACGGCATCTCGGGGCTCGCCGGCGACGACGGCTTGGCGTTCTCTATCGACTCGAGTATCTGCTGCTCGATGAGCTCCGCTTCCTTCAGCAAGGGTTCTGGGTCAATCTTCAGGTTGGGCACCATCTTCCCCAGCACCTCGAGCATCCGCGCGGCCGCCCTCGCATCCGGGAAATCGGCTCTCGTCTCCGACAGGAGCGCTAGAACACCCTGGTCTTTCATCGCCGCTAGGTAGAGCAGCACGCCCGGGAACCCGCTGACCATGCCCTCCTTGAGCGGTTCCAGACCGTACTCCTTGATTAGCTTCTGCGTCCGCACCGTGCTTCCAACGCCGAAGACCTTCGGGTCGCCGACGAGCGGGACGGGCGAGTTCACACCCTCCAGGGAAACGAAGAAGCCCACGTCCTTCTCCACCGCCCAGTTCAGGACCTTGGCCGCGAGAGGCTCTATGGCATCGGCCCTGGGCATGAACTCCGAGAGCAACACCGTCAGCTGGTCGCACTCGTTGCCCGGCCCGCACTTCTGCGAGGTGGAGTATATCCTGAAGGCGGGGGACACCTTCCCCTCGTGAATGAGCGCAACGGGCGGCAGCCTGCTGGAGACTATCGCGCCCACGAGCTCCATCTTGAGCGTCTTCACGAGAAAACTCCCGGCTATCGTGCTGACGAGCCCAATCGTGGGGAAACTCGTCAGGACCAAGGAATTGGAGAAGTCCCACTCCTTGTACTCATGGAATCTTATGTCGTCCTCCATCGCATCTCCCTTTGCTGGAAGACCTCCGCGAGACTTAACGTTTTCGAGAGGACCGCGCAATCAAGCTTAAAATACTGTCCCCGCTTTTTGTGTGGTTGATGCGAGAGGTCATCAAGACTGTCGGCTTGACGAAGATGTACAACGGGTTCCCCGCCTTAGAGAAGCTGACCTTGACGATAGGGCCAGACGTGTGCGTGGGCTTCATAGGTCCGAACGGCGCGGGGAAGACGACGGCGATCAAAATCCTGACGAGTCTCATAAGGTCAACGAGCGGGGAGGCATACATCGATGGGATCGACATCCAGCGGGAGCCCAAGCGGGCGCTCATGGATGTCGGTTCTGTCGTCGAGATCCCTGAGTTCTATCCTTTCCTCACACCGATCGAAACGCTCACCTACTTGGGAAAGCTACGCGGGATGGGGAAGGACTACCTGAACGCCAGAATCAAGGAGGTCCTCGATACCCTCCGCCTCGAGGAATGGACGGGGACGATGATCGGGAAGTTCTCCAAGGGAATGAAGCAGAGACTTGCCATCGCGCAGGCACTGCTCCACGAACCTATCGTACTCATACTGGACGAGCCGACGAGCGGTCTCGACCCTCGGGGGATGGTGGAGGTCCGCGAGATTATTCAGGAGCTCAAGAAGGAGAAGCGGACGATTTTCATGAGCTCTCACCTCCTCTACGAGGCTCAGGAAGTGTGCGACTACGTCGCGATGGTGGACAAGGGGAGGCTTCTCTACTATGACAAGGTCGATAACATAGGCAAGCTCATGGGACCAAGAAGGCTCGAAATGCGAACTGCGAAGCCCCTGACAGAACCTCAGCTCAACTTCCTGAGAGGTTGCGATGGTGTGACGGACGTGGAACTCGTCCAACCGATGGTCATCAATATGAGATTCGAGGGGAGCGACGAGAAGCGAGCGGACATTCTCTCCAGCATCATCGGCGAGGGAGCCTTGGTCGTCTCCTTCAAGGCCTCGGGGATGGAGCTCGAAGACCTCTACATGCGGATGATTGGAGGGTCCTAGATGCCCAAGAGCATGATGCCCTCGGACTTCGAGCAATACATCACCGTCGTGAGGTACGAGCTTCTCGGATACCTCAGAAAGAAGAGACTCTGGGCGATAATCGCCATTGTCTTCATGGTCTTCTTCCTCGCTTTCTTGCTCCCGCCTGCCTTGGGCCATGACTATCCCGCAGCCTTCCGGGACTACTCGCAGGGCTATCTCGGCTTTGTCGGGATCCTCGTCCTCCTCTGCGCGACGTTCTTCGGAAGCGATGCTCTCGTCACCGAGTTCCAGCAAAAGACCGGTTTTGTCGTGTTCCCGAATCCTGTCAGGCGACTCGTCATCGGACTTGGGAAATTCAGTGCGAGCATGATTGCGTCCGTCTTCGTGATTTCGATCTACTACGGTCTCATTGCCCTCTTCGTCGGAGGCCTCTACAAGGAGGTCAACGTCGAGCTCGTCTATTCATTCCTCATAGCCATCATGTATCTGTCAGCAGTGGTTGGCGTTGCCTACTTCATCAGCTCCGTGATGAAGGGCACGGTGGGTTCGACTCTCCTGACGTTCTTCCTTTTCCTTCTCATACTCCCGATGGTTGGAGGGGCACTGATGTTGGCGGACGTGGAGCCGTGGTTCCTCGTGACACACGGTGGCGATGCGATAACGCATGTGATGGATCCAGGCTATACGCCGGGTAAGGAGTGCATCATGGGCGGTAGCATGTGTTTCTTCCTTCCAGACATCTACGTGAGCGTGGCAGTGATGGCAGTTTACCTCATCGTGTTCTTGATACTCGCCTTCTTCATGTTCAACAGAAGGGAAATGGTCGGATGAGCGACATCACGCTCCGCCCAGTGGGCTTCGTGAGGAACGAGATGAACGAGAGAGTCCCCAGAGAGGTGTACAGGGACGTCGTTTCCGAGATTGTCGTCAATGAGGGCCTCCAGGACTGTCTTGACGGGATCGAGCACCACTCCCACGCCGTCATCGTCTACTGGCTCAACAGGACATCGGAGGAGGACAGGAAGGTCCTCAAGGTCCGCCCGATGGGTGACGCTTCGCTTCCCATAGTCGGCGTGTTCGCCACCCGCTCCCCCAGGAGACCGAATCCCATAGGCCTCGAGACGGTGGAGATTCTCGGCAGAGACGGCAACGTCCTCAGAGTGAAGGGCCTGGACGCCCTTGACGGCTCTCCAGTGCTGGACATAAAACCACACACCAAACATCACGACCGCGCGCTGGGCGTCAGAGAACCTGATTGGATGGAGAAGGCGAACCGCGGGCGGTGAGCAATCCTTTAATACGAGGAAAAAGCCGTTCAAATCTTAACTTATATCCTCCTCACCTTCGAAATCCTGGTGAGTTAGAATGGGCTCAAAAGGGTTTGGAGGAAGAAGTGGGCAAGTCCTCAGGACCGCTATTGCATTGGTTTTTGCGCTTGTCGTTGGGATGGGTGCACTCACCACTGGTCTGGCGAACGAGCCGCCGCCTTCGCGGGCGGGTTCCTGAACACCGAGGTGGGCAAGTTCGGCCTCTTCAAGTTCCTGCTGATTCCCCTCTACGTCAAGCTCAAGCGCAAGGACATCTTGGACCACTTCCTGCGCGGTCAAATCTACGGTTACATCAAGGTGCATCCTGGAGAGCACTACACCGCAATGAACCGGAACCTCCAGCTGAACAACGGGACGCTGACCTACCACCTGGACGTTCTTGAGCGGGAGGGTCTGATCGTGTCCAAGCCGAAGGGGAGCAGGAAGATCTTCTATCCAGTTGGGATGAAGATACCGGACAATGGCCTGCACGCGATCCAGGAGGACATACTCGAGCGGGTGAACGAATCCCCGGGGATGTCGATAAGCGACCTGGCGAGGCTGATGGGGATAAGCAGGCAACTGGCTAACTATCACGTCAAGAAGTTGGTCGAGGGCGGACAGATAGATATCGAGAGGAAGGGTGTGCGCGCACGGTGCTTCCCGTCGAACGGGCAGCCGCCTAAATCCGCTTTCTGAGCCCTTTCGTGTACTTCAGCCACCTCTTCTCGTCCTTGGTCTTCCTCATCAACGTTTCCTTCTCGATGTCCCGCTCAGGACCCTCCTCCAGGGAGCGGAGCTCGTCAATCGCCCTGAGAATCCCCAGGAGCCTATGGGAGATCTCCTCGGCCTCTTCCTTCGTTATGTCAGGCAGGTCGAGCAGGTGCTCGAAGAACTTCTCCCGCCTATGGAGATCCCTTGTCAGAGCCTTGATGTCCTCGCGCTCTTCATCGCTCAGTTCCCGCTTGTGAATGAAATCGTGAACTAGGTCCCGCAGGGGTATCCTTCTCCCGGCTATCTCGACCTCGTCGGGAATCGTCTCCCCCACCCAGAAGACCAGCGAGCGAATCCTGACCATGACCTTTTCCCGCTCTTCCCTAGTCAAAAGCTCCTCCGGCCTGTGCTTGTGCTTCTCATGGCCGATGTAGGACATCGCTTTCAAACCCGCTTGCGGATATGGGTCATCGTCGATGCTTTGCGGACAAACTGCATCGACTACCCCATATACCTCAGCGCGTCGGCTGGTGAAGTTCTCGACGCCTTTATCGATGGTACAATCGTGCAGGCCAACGATGCAACATAGGTTATCAGAGTGATAGTGAGTATGTGCATCCATGGTATGCTGAAACTGACATCTTCCTCGGCCATCATCGAAGCGAAGATCTCATAAGCAACTGTCAGCCCGATAGCGGTTCCTATGATGATGCCGAGAGTGGTAATGAACAGTATCTCGGTCACAAAGGATTTGAGTATCATCCCCCGCCTGAAACCGATAGCTCTCATCACCCCGATCTCCTGCCTCCTCTCAACAACACTCCTGATTGTGATGACGCCCAGACCGGCAATCCCCACGATCAGGCCCAACCCAAGGAATATCTCGAATATCAGGAAGAAGGAATTGAGCATTTCCATCATTGACTCGATATCTTCCTTGAGATACCTTGTATCCATTCCGATGGCCCTGAAGTCCCTCTCGAGATTCAGTGTGACTGTCTTCGCATCAGCTCCGTCCTTCACACTGAAAATGAACACGCTGTTTCCGTAGACGGTGAATGAATCAGAGAAGTAGGCTTGGGCGTTCTCCTTCGTCATGAATATCCCATTCAACAGCATCTGATCAAGGATGCCCACTATCTGGAAGTCCTTCGTGCCGTTGACCGTCTCAATGGTCAAGTGGTCTCCCACCGTGATCCCGTTCCCGCCCTGCATGCCTGATCCACCGGCAAATGTGATGCTCAGGTCAACGATCACGTTCGTGTGATTATCCTGGATGGCATCCCAAGCTTCGTGAGGGTCGGTGTAACCTTCGAGCATCTCTGCGAACACGTATTGATTGTTTTGGATGAATTGATCATCGACTCCAAGAACCCTGCCGAGACCAAAGCCCATCGGGCCACCCCCCATACCGCCTAACGGCACACCATCTATCGTCACATTCGGGTACGTAGCGACTATCTGTTCGAATGTTCGAACATCGTTGGCCAGAGTGGGCGACTCAATTCTCACTGGATTGCCTTCAGCGTCTATCACTGTCACGTTGTTCAGGTCGGAAACCGGTATCGTGCTCGTTCCGATAATCTCGTATCCGCCACCTTGTTTGACGAGCTCGCTGGAAACGCTCAGACTGAACATATTGGAGAACACAGACAACAATACGATGGTGTAGATCACCAAGGCAAACATCGATACCGTCATTCCAGTTCTGAATCTCTTGTTGAGTGGATGAGAGACGGCGGTTTTGACTATGGGTCTCATCGAACGGATTCTTCCCAGGCTTCCACTGACCCCTCGGACCAGCAGGGAGGAGTTGAATATGACTATCATGACTGCAGCGATGACTAGGAGCACACCGCTCACGATGAAGAGGTATGCCATCTCTTCCATCTCACCTTCGAAGAACGTTGTAACGGAGTGGAGTATGTATGCGATGATAGCGATTCCGGAGATTGTGAAGGCCATCGAAGCACTCGCAAAACGCCTAAGCACAAAGGCGAATCCCATGAGGGCCAGACAAGGCGCAACAAGCCTGATGATCAGATTCTCGTATCCAAGAAAGAATGCGACAAGCCCCAGCGCCAGAGTGACTCCCCCCAGAATCGTTGTCTTTCTCGTGGCCCTCTCAAGGACAGGTTCCTCAATGTCCCTGATTGCTCGAACGATGTTAATGTTCGTTATTCGCGCTGAGGCTACTAGGATTGTCAAGAAGGCGATTATTGTCCCGAGGCAGAAAGCGTCGATGAGACTGCTGATTTCAAAGCGGAATGGTATGCCTCCGAACTCGCCGATGGCGAACACACTATTCAATCCGAATATCAGGGTCGCGGCCAGTAACAGGCCAGCTAGAGTTCCCAGCAGAGCGGCCACCAACGCGTAGCTCGAACCCTCAAAGAGGAACATCTGCATCAGATGCGACTTTCTCATGCCGAGAGCTCTCGCCATCCCCAGTTCTGATTTTCTCTCCTCGGCGAGCATGGTGAATATGTTTATGATCAGTATCACACCGGCAATGATGCTGAATGAACCGAAGATCATCAGGAATATCGAGAACATCTCGCCAGTTTCCTCCGCTTGTTCAAGAGCGTCCTTTTTCACTGCATCTACACTCAGCTCACTTGATCCTTGGTCCGGTGAAGAGTCCAGAGCGTCCTGGACCGCAGCAACCAACTCATCACTGTTTCCCACACCAGCCTCAACATCGCCCGGGGCGGAGATTCGAATCAGATTGATCCTTCCAGATACGTTGAACATTTGCTGGGCGACATCCAGCCTCACGAAGATGTTCGCCTGCAAACCATACTGTCCCTTTCCCTCATCCTTGACGACGTACTTCGTTTCAAACCGTTTCTGGAGGACTTCTCCACCTTGAAGCGTCAGCGGTCTGTAGCTTATCCTCAGCATATCGCCCTGTTCGGCGTTCAGAACGTCTGCTGCCCTCCCGTTCAGAATGACCTCGTCCGTTCCGAGGTCGTACGCGTAGATCTCGCTGCCGTTCGCTTCTGTGAATTGTCCGAAATCGCGATCGAGACTTGGATCGAAGCCCACAAAGGTCATGACGGGTTCGAACTGTCCGCTGTCGTCATCCTCGACCGACACAACGGTCAGGATTGTTGGGGATATCCCGTCACTGTGTTCTTCGACTCCGGTATCGTTTCTCAGCTCCCAAAAGAATGACTCATTGAAAAAGTCCATTCTGTCGGTTGAGACCGTTACGTCTACAAGTCCCAGACCGTCATAGGTGCTCTTGACAATGAAATGGTCGATAGAGTCACCGGTCACCAGAGCACCTGAGATAATCGATGTTCCAATCAACAAGCCTGCTACGACCAATATCGAGTGTGTCCTGTGCCTGATGAAATTCCGCACACCCATTTTGAACAGTACCCGCCTTCGAATGGCTAGAACACCGATCACGATGAGAATCACGGCAAAAAGGGAGACCAGAATCGGATTTGGCATTGTCATATCACCACGCACCTATCCTAACCCGTCATCTACCGGAGGGGGACGTATTCCTTCTCGAAAACGCCATCTCTCATCTTGAACACTCTATCCGCCATCTCTCCAACAGCAGGATCGTGCGAGACGATCACGAAGGTCTGTTTGTTCTCCTTGTTCATTCTGCAGAGCAACTCCATAATCTGCCCCGAGGTCTCGGCATCCAGATTGCCCGTGGGCTCGTCGGCCCATACGATAGCGGGATTGTTTACCAAAGAGCGAGCAATCGTGACCCTCTGCTGCTCGCCTCCAGACAGTTCTGCGGGCTTCTGGTTCTTGCGCTTTTCTAACCCGACCACCTCAAGGATGCCTATTGCCTTTTCTCTCGCCATCTTGGGATTGACTCCGGAGACGAGCAAGGGCAACTCGACGTTCTCGACCGCTGTCAGAACTGGTAGTAGGTTGTAGGCTTGGAAAATGAACCCCATTCTTCCTGCCCTATGGTCAGTCTTTTCATTGTCTGACATTTCTCTTAGCGACTTTCCCTCAATCTTCACATCGCCCTCGGTCATGTCGTCTATCCCTGAAAAGCAGTTCAGGAGTGTGGTCTTACCACAGCCAGAAGGTCCCATGATTGAAACCATCTCTCCCCGCTTCACGCTGAGATCGACACCTCGCAATGCCTGTACTTTGATTCTCCCCGTGTCGTATGTCTTGTGCACGTTCTTGCCCTCGATTATCACATCGGTCTTCATTGTCTCACCTGTCGTTTTCTCTGCACCTCAAGAACGCTGAGGTCCCAGACTATTCGTCCTCCCCCATTGAATCTTCTTGCAGAATCTCCCTGATTTCATCACCAAATCGGTCCAGCATCTTGCCCAGAACATCTGCTTTTACGATGAATATACCCCAGATGTCCGTTTTCTCTCCACCGAGGACGAGGAGTTTGTCTCCGGGATTGATTCCGAACTTCTCTCTCAGTTTGGCGGGTAGTACGATTTGACCTCTCTGGCCGACAGTTGTGCTGCCATAGAATCCTGGTTTTCCAATCATAGCCTCACTTCTTCAGGGCATAGGGAGTCGTATATATGTGTCTTATCATTCAAATCATACCTGTCATTCAATGACGGGATCTATCCGCCGTCCTTCCGTTGAAGGGCGACACACCAACATCATAGCAAGGTTTCCGCAACAAGGATTGTACGGCCGCCAGCAGAGTCAGGTTGCTTGTGACCAACGTTGCAGTCCAAGAAGGAGCTTTCATAACCGCACGAAGTACGCTAGCCCTTGCTTCCCGGGAGCAATCCCTTGAGCGGCGATGACCCGGGCCGCTCGGAAGCGACTTCACTCTGGCTAGGTCCACCGCTCCTCTTCGGCCTTCGTCACGTCCCCGGGCAAGTCCTCGGTGCATACTTTCACAACCATGCCCCCGACTCTCTCGGTTGACCAAGGAAGGCAGGATTGGAGCGGACCATGGACGCCCCAGCCGTTGGGCCTATACACAAAGGTCTGCACCAATAACCTTATTTCAGACCACATCCTACGAAGTACTGAGGGCTGTGTGAGGGAACGATATGAAAGCGACGAGCAGACTATCTGCATTTGTGATCACGGCAACACTACTCCTCGTGAGCTCCAACCTTCTTGTTTTGGATGGGCACTCCGAGACCAGACAGGACATCACGCTCAGGGTGGCGGTCAAGGCCGACATGGCCACGAGCAATATCCTGGCTGCAGACGACCTCTGGACAAGAGGGGCGCTCTTCCCAGTCTACATGACCATCGGGGTGCTCTCCCCCGACTTCAATGAGATCTATCCATACGTTCTGAAGGGAACCGATGCCGATGACAGCGGAGTACTTGACTCCGATGAGTACGGCGTATTCACCAAGGAAGACGGTCTCGACCCACGTGCTGTGACCGCCTACTACGATCTGAATGGTGTGCACTTCCACGACGGCGTGCAGGCCACGAAGGAGGATTTGCTCTTCAGCTACCATGTCGAAGCCCTTCTTCGGGCGGGGGACGTGTTCGGGAACTCGCTGGACGTATTGAAGGACGATAGTAACCAAGATGGGTCAAACTACACCTCCGACAGATGGCTTTGGGTGTATCCTGTCAGCGACGTCTGGGACGAGAGCGTGCCCGTCGGTCAGAACGATGACCTGACCTTCGCACTCCATTTCGAACTCCAGTCAGACTACTTCGGCTTTGTGGACTACACGCTGAGCCATCTCAGATTGTATCCACGACACCTGTGGGAGGGCACAGGGAAACACTGTCTGCTGGCCCAGAACGGCGTCTGTTCCGAGTGGGAGGTCGACATCCATGACGACTTCGGGCGGGCCTACGACCCAGCGACTGAGAACGGCGTGCCCGCCAGCAGCATCGATGCATTCAACGTGACCGGGGCGCGGTCGTGGGTTCCTGATGACAGACACATCATCGGAACCGGACCCTTTGAGTTCGTCGAGTGGGTTGAGGGCTCCACCGTGAGGCTGGACAGGTATGAGGGCTTCCACACCAACGCAGCGGACAGGAACGGCAACACCTACCTGCGCAAGCCGCACATAGAGAGCGTCCTCTTCAAGATCTACAAGACGGTTCAATCCGCCGTGTTCGCGCTCCAGGCGGGGGAGGTTGACATAACCTCTATGGTCTCGATACCTATCGAGTTCGTCGGTGACCTCATGATGGACCCCAATATCGATCTGAGGACAACACCCAGCAAGGGCCCCTTCTATCTCGGGTACAATATGCGCAAGTCTCCGTTCGGCTATCCTGACAATGACCCGTCAAAGGGCGATGAGGGAGACCATCTCAGGAAGGCGATCGCTCATGCCATCGACAAGAAGAGAATCGTGACGACCCTGCTACAGAACTTCGGAGTCGCGGGAGACCAGCCCGTCAGTCCTGCAAGTGTGAAATGGTACAACACGTCCGTTACGAAATACGACTATGATCTCGACCTGGCGGGGCAGATCCTGGACGCCCACTATACAGTGGGTGGATTCGGCCTGGGCTGGTCGGATGGCTGGAGGAATCTGCCGGGAATTGGGAATGACGAAATCGAGATCATAACATATCAGGCGGACTTCGAAATACGTTGCCACACCTCGACCGAGATGATTGCGTCAGACATGAGGAAGATTGGCCTCAACGTGAGCGTGAAACTGCTTGCCCACGGAGATGTCGCTCAGAGAGTTGCAAACAGGAACATGCAGATGTGGCTGCTCCCTGAGGAGATAAACTCTGAGCCCCCAGATTACTACTACGAGCTGTTCCATTCCGGGAAGGCGCGCGACGGCAGGAACTACGCGGGCTTTCAGAATGAGGCCTTCGACCAGCTGGTTCTTCAGGCGAGGAGCGAGTTCAACGTATCCGAGCAGACGAGACTTATCAAAGAGGCCTCGGGCCTCCTTGCGGACGCCCTGCCGATCGATGTGCTCTTCTACAGGACGAACATCGAGGCGTACCGGGGCGACAGGTTCGTCAACTGGACGGCAGGCTTGACCGGTTCCCACATACGAGAATCGTTCTGGACGCTGATTGGGATACATCCTCCGTTCGTGAAGGACATGAGCGTCACCATCACCGCTCCGTCTGCACAGGAGTCCATGTCCGCGAAGATGTTCCGGGTCCTCGTACAGGACTACTACGGCACTCTCTCGGATGTCAGGGTGGACATTTGCGTCAACCTGTTGACCCCATGGCAGTCTGGCAACATCACGCTGGGCGAAAAGAGAGGTCAGTGCGTATCAGGCATGACGGATATCAGCGGAGCCATCGTTGCTGTGTACGAAGCACCTGACCTGGGCGACCTGGAAAAGCTGACCGTGGCGATTACTGCGGACGCGAAGTCCGGATACAGGATCTCCGAGTCCGCGACAGCGTACATCACGGTCTTCCCGAGGGAGAAGCAGTTCCTCTCAGTCAAAATACAGATGGAAGCGGGGGATGTGGTCCCGATAGGCTATTCACTGCCATTGAGAGTGGAGGTCACCGACCAGAAGGGGGTGCATCTGGACGGTGTGACGGTCAACCTCACTTGCTTTCCAGAAGGACTGGTACTTGAGCCGAGCACGGGAACGACGCTGGGCGGCTTCATCAAGGGAGTTATTGTCGAATCGCCTTCAGTGATCGGAGAAGGGGTCGACTATCTCAGGTTCAACATCATCGCGAACGTCGAGTTGGAGGAATATGAGTCGGGCATGGGAATGGCTGAGATTGTCGTCGTCGAACTGTCTCCTGCTCCAGATCCTCTGATGTCGGGAGTGGTCTCTTCGGACCTCCCGATGTTGCTCATCGTGATCCTCGTGTCCGCCATAGTCATTCTCGGACTGGTTCGGATGGTCAGAGGCTCACCGCCAGGACCTCGAAGGGAACGGAAGAAGTAGGCGGTGCTAGAGCTCGATTTCGCTCTTCGTCACTTTCCCGTGTATTGGCGACGTATACCACTGCCCGACGTGTCAGGTTTGAGTTGAGATTGCAGGACGTTGATGAGTTCATTGTCACTGCTGTCTCGCGGAATGCTGGGCTATGCCACTTCAACAATCCAGACTGCATCCCAGCTGGCTTTGACCCAGTATGCGTCTCCGGTCTCAAGCACATCGGAGTCCAAGGCGATTCTCAGATAGTGGGGCGGGCTGGCAGGGTCGTACATCTCCACCCGCTCAACCGGTGTGGTCGCCTTTAGATCCGCAACTGTGAACGAACCGTTGAAGGACGGGAAGGACACGAGATTCCATCCCTCATACAGGCGTATGGTGGTCTGAGCGGGAACCACTCCCGCCACCGTGAGATTGCAGTCGACGGTCACATTCACCCACAGTCCCATGGTGTGATTCATTGGCCACAGGTCACCACTGTACGGCTTGAGAGGGTTGAACCATTTCCACTTGTCATTCGGATCGTATGGACGATATGCCCAAGCAGTGCTGTACCTAACGGTGCTCAGAACACCCGACACGCTCGCATCAGACTGAATGAGCGGGACCGAAACCAGACTGGGTCCTTCTGCCAGGGACCGCGTGTACTTCCCCGCCTGGTTTTCCGAGCAGACGATGGTGTTGTTCGTGTCTACCGCACAGACCCGATAGAAGTAGTTGTTGAGGTCCCCTTCCCCCGCGAAGATGTCAACGTATGTTACGGTGCCGTTTGCCACGGATGCGACCATTTGGTAGCCTGTGCCGCTTTGCTCGAATGACGTGTTCCTGTAGATGTCATACCGCACTACAGTGTTGAGACCAGTACCGTCATCTGGAGACAGGGACCACGACACGGTGACATTCAAGAGACCTTGACCGCTCAGGACTGCATCGACGATTCTCGGTGGCCTCGTCCTGGAGACCTCAAAGGGTTGCATGAGCGGGTACTTGTCTTTGACCCCGCCAAGGCGGTAGGGCTCATCACCTATGCCATCGCTTCCCGGTTGGTCTTGGTTCGGACCCGAGTAGTTGTCCCATCCCGCGTAGTCACTCCAGTAGTTGCCTCCCGACGGATAGTCGTCGTACCACGTATTGTAGCAATCTGCGCTTTCGAGGGCCTGCCTTGCATTGTCTCTGAAGTTATTGTGAAAGATGATGTTATCGTCTGCACTTGAAACACGGATTCCAATGTCGTTATGGGAGACAGTATTCTCAACGACGGTGTTGTATCTTGTGGGATTGAGCCACAGGTAAACCCCATACTCGTGATTCTCTGAGATTGTGTTGCT
Organism: Thermoplasmata archaeon; assembly: GCA_023129265.1. Taxonomy (GTDB): domain Archaea; phylum Thermoplasmatota; class Thermoplasmata; order RBG-16-68-12; family JAGMCJ01; genus JAGMCJ01. Next base: position 15,822 of record JAGMCJ010000012.1, read on the forward strand.
GTGGAGTTGGTTATAACTTGAGCCCTTGGCAAGGACGCCGATTCTGTTGCCCCAGAGGACGCTCCTCGTGATTCTGTTACCGTCCGACCTGTCCAAGTAGATTCCTTGTTCCCTGTTCGAGGAGGCATTGCTCTCAGATATTGTGTTGTTGTCCGACTTAAGGATGTACATACCCTGGAAGTTGCTGTCTGATGCAGTCACATTGCGAATCGTGTTGAATGAAGAGAATGCAATCTGGATTCCCACCGATCCCCCGCTAAGGTCTTGGTCTTCCACCAACACATTGTCACAGCCTACGAGTATGACTTGCCCTGCGCCTGAGGGAATTGAACCACCCACCGAGTTCTTGCGGTATTGCACAGGCCTTCCATTCACCGTGTTGGATGGATCGATGGTATGAGACCATCCCCAATCCCCCCATATGTAGATTCCGTCCGCGACCATGACATTGTTCTGGATATTGGCGACATCAGATTCGTGGAGACCTATCCCGATCATGGAAAACGAGGCCGTGTTGCCTGTGAGCGTGTTGCCATCTGAACGTTCGACAAGAATGCCCGTCCAGTTGTTGTCTGAAGCGTTGTTCCCGCTAATCGTATTTCCGTCGGAGTTGTAAGCTCGAATCCCGTGGCCATTGTTCGCTGCCGCATTATTCGCAATCAAATTCGAGGAGGAGGACCTCAAGGAAATCCCCCAGAAGTCGTTCGATGATAGGTTGTTGTTGATGACATCATTCCCGGTGGAGAAGCCAAGTTGGATTCCAGCATCCGCTCTGCTAATGTTCTGGTTCTCAACTGTCACACCAGTGCAGTTTGCGAGAAGAACCTGCCCAACGTTCACGGGAACTGTCCCGCCAGTCGAGTTCCTCCAAAAGAGAACTGGCCTGCCATTGACGCTGTTTGATCCGTCGATAGAATGACTGTTCCAGTAGTCCGCCTCGTTGCCGTCGATACCGATTCCGTCATCGAACAGTTGATTGCCCGAGAGTGTCAGGCCAGTACTGTACGTGAGGTTTATTCCAAACCCTCCATTTCCAGAGACCAGATTGTCTCTGACCTCACCTCCCCCTGCGAGATAAGTGACTATGCCATCCATTCCGTTCATGGAAACGGTGTTGTTCTTGGCCACCGTGGAGTTGGACGCATGGATGTACATGCCGAACTCTTCATCGAGAGAAGCGTTGTTGCCCAGGATACTCGTTTCCTGAGACTCTTCAATATGGATGCCCCATGTGTTGCCGATAGGGCTGTTCTTCTCGAGGGTATTGAAGTTCGAGAGGAACGTGCATATCCCTCTGCTGAAATTCGTCACGACGTTTCCGGAAATCAGGTCATCATTCGAGAGCCACAGGGTTATTCCACAAGGTCCAGGACGGGGGTATGAGATGTTGGGTGTTGGCAGTCTGACGACCATGTTGTTCAGGATCGTGTTGCCATGCGAGCCCTGCAGGTAGATGCCGTAATAGCCGTTTGAAGTCACTTGATTGGAGTCGACTGAATTGTTGTTTGAGTAGTTCAGATATATGCGCGTGAGATTGAGGCTGTTGGCCGTAATTCTGTTGTAGTCGGACATCCAAAGATAGACGTAGTCCGAGAAGAAGGTGTTGTTCCGAACGGTGTTGTTCCCACTTGAGACAATCATCAAACCAGATGCGTCACTGGTCGAGACATTATTATCGATGACAAGGTTGTGTTCTGCAGACCATCCCAGTACTATTCCGTTCCCATTGCCGACTATCGTGTTGTTGGATATCGTGTTGTTCGTAGAAGAGGCAACCATGATGCCGCTCCAGTCGTTGTCTGAGACATTGTTGAACTGCACAGTATTGGAGGGTCCGCGCAGATTTATCGCCCTGAAGTTGTCTGAGAAGTTGTTGTATGCAATCAGGTTCTCTCCAGAGGAGAAGGCCTCAATCCCAACACCATTGTTCCAGAAGCTACTGTTTGCGATTCTGGAGTGGTTCGATCTGTACAACTGCAACCCCGGAACATCAGTCCCCGGTCCACTATTCATGAAAGCAAATCCAGTCACATTCACCAAGTCCGCCGACACATTCAGGGGTATGCCAGTCCCGTTTCCGTTTAACAGGGTTGTGTTCTTGTCCTCCCCAATTAGCGAGAGAGTCTTGTCGACAAGGACGTGCTCGCTGTATGTTCCGCTGTAGACATATACAACGTCACCCGGGTTGGCATCGTCTATCGCCCCCTGTATCGTCGTGTAGTTACCTGGGCCT
>JAGMCJ010000120.1 GCA_023129265.1 Thermoplasmata archaeon
CTGGGCAACGTACACAACGTCCCTCGACACTCGCCAGGCGGGATTCTACAGGATGGATTTGTCAGTCTACGACCCGGGCTTGGATGAGACCGAAACGGTAGAGTATGGCTATGCCGTGAACCCGAGCAATATCGCGCCGTTCGAGCTCATGATGAGCGAGGGGGGTCTGTTCACATCTCGTAACATATTCGCGGAAACGATCGGCGAGCTGACCATTGCCGTCAAGGTCGATGCAGACGGTAAGCTGAGGCCAGTAGCCGATTCTGGCCTGGTCGTATACGTCACGTCACCGACCGGAGAAGTCTCCATACTCAAGCCTCCAGACCACATGATTCATCCGACGATAGTCGTCCCACTGCCCGTCTGGGAGCAGTTCTGGCAATACTTCACGGATATGATGACGGGCGACTTCGGCATCTCCTTCTTCTCTAAGAGGCCTGTGTGGGTTGAGATTGCGCAGAGAGCACCCGCCACGATTCTCCTGTTCGGCACAGCGCTCGCCCTCTCGGCGTTGCTGGGCATCGGCATAGGAGCCATCCTGGCATGGCGGAGAGGATCCTCACTAGAGATGTCCGCCATTGTTGTCAGCCTCTTCTTCTATTCCATGCCTCTGTTCTGGTTCGGTCTCATACTCCTGTGGGCATTCGGCTTCAAGCTTCAGTGGTTCCCGCTGGGGGGGATAGGAGGCATAGACGCTACTGGAAAACCTTTGGGCGGGCTTGCGTACATTGCAGACATCCTTTGGCACATGACGCTTCCTCTGATCACGCTGATGATGGTCAGTCTGGCGGGATACGTGCTTCTGATGAGGAACTCCATGCTCGAGGTCCTCGGGGAGGATTACATCATGACCGCCAAGGCCAAGGGCCTTAGCGAGAGAGCCGTGATGTATAAGCACGCCGCAAGGAACGCGCTCCTGCCCGTCGCCACGGTCATCGCCCTGGGCGTTGGCGGCGTCATAAGCGGAGGCGTTCTCACTGAAACGATTTTCTCGTGGCCGGGAATGGGGTACTTCCTTGTGACATCCACCATACAACAGGATTATCCGGCCGTGCAAGGGACCTTCTTCCTTCTAGCCATCATGACGGTCATAGCGAACGTGGCGGCCGATGTGCTTTACGCATATCTTGATCCCAGAGTGAGGTTGTAACATGGTTTCGAGAAAGAGATTGCATGAGCAGTTCAAGGGATACTACAAGGCGTTCAAGACGAACTGGGATCTGTTCAAGGCGAGCAGGATAGGGCTCGTTGGGCTCGGCATTCTGGTATTCTTCATTGTAGTCGCTTTGATTACTCCCGCACTGGGTCTGCGCGACCCTATCAACTGGAGGGCCCCCGAGGAGGACTTGATCGAGGTTGCCCGGTACTGGTATGTGAACACGTCAACGGTTCTGTTCGATGCCGGGGACCCCATCAACCAGTCTGTTGCGTTCAGACTGGAACCCGCGTCCCTTGAGCCGCTTACCGACAGGGTCTATTTCGCCTCAGGCGAGAAGGTCATAGCCTTGCGTCCTTCTACTGGTCGGATGGCGTGGTATGTGGGGAACACCAACAACAAGGTGTGCTGTGTCGAGGCGGACTCCGTTGTGACTGCAGGTCCAGTGATCAGCAATTACGGTGCTGTCGACCAGCCGACTACCGCTCACTGGATTCTCTACTTTGGAACCGAAAGCGGGGAGTTCTACCAGTTGAGGGAGCCGGGGTGGACCGAACTGGACCCCGTCGACAGGTCATCCCAGATCCCCATTGGAAAGGATAGATCACAGACCACCCTTGACAGCAAGATAACGTCGATAGCTGTCTACGCAGATGGCAACGGAGGCGTGAGTGCCAACGAGAGGGTTTTCGTTGGAACGGAGGGTGGCAGTCTCTACGCATTCTCGGCCATCTGGAAGGACGATGAGACCTGGTTCTACAACGCCAGCTCAAACGAGTGGGCGCGAGCATTCCCAAAGACGAGGCCCTTGCCGCAGGATAGGCACATCATGGCCCACAGTCCCGTGTCAGGCAAGGTGTTGCTCGTCAGCGGCGATAACGGGATAGGAACAGGTCCCGTTCAAACCTGGCTTTACGATCTTGCCGGAGAGAACTGGACGAAGCTCGACGGCCTCACAGAGGCGCCAGTGCGCAGAAGGGAGAGCGCCATGGTCTACGTTCCAAGCTCGGATTCTGCGATTCTATACGGAGGAAGGAGTGGGAACGAAGATCTTGACGATTTGTGGGCGTTCAACTTCTCGTCCGAGAATTGGACTCAGCTTGATGTGACCGGGCCTGGCCCCGGTCTGAGAAGCGGCCACTCGATGGCCTACGGCGCCAACGAGCACGCCATTTATCTCTTCGGCGGGAGGCAGAATACTGGCCTTAACAAGACTATGAGGCTGGATATCGGCAATAACTGGTCGGTTGTCGCAACCGACGAGAGCGTCCTCACCAAGGGAACCTCCATGATATACGACGCTCTCGGGAACAGACTGGTCGTGTTTGGGGGCGAAGAGTATCGCGGTCCGGGAGACAACAACCAGACCAAGGTCCTGAACATCACGTTCGGTGAATGGTCATGGATAGACACTCCGGTGAATCTGACAGCAAGAGCATGGCAGTCCATTGCGTACGACAATGCCACCAACAGTGCCATCCTGATCGGCGGGATGGACAATCAGGGAGAACGCTTCGGAGATGTCTGGAAGCTGGATTTCGCTGATAACGACAGTTGGACACAACTGGACTCCACGGGTTCGCCCTCAAGCCGGTTCGGCTCTTCCATGGTCTTCTTGGAGGATTCCGAAGCCTTCCTTTTCGGGGGCGACGACTACCAGCCGAGCGAGTTGTGGAAGATCTCAGACCCCAAATTCAGACCGGTGCTCATGGCGGGTCTTCCCCTGCAGATGAAGCACTCGCCCAGGGCATCGCCTGCCATCTATTTGGGGGAGGGAAGCTCTGACGGGGCATATCTGGTCTTCAATGGCGGAGGATATCTCGCCCATGTATACACGGAGAACGGAACCTCTGTGTGGCGTGACAGCAATCTGAGTTACATCAGCGGGGCCGACGGGACGATCGGTGTAGGGAGTGAATGGTCGACAGCCCCGATTTTCTCTCAACTCGAGGGAACGATTCCTCCCATGATCTATTTCTCGACAAGCAATGGCTTCTTGCACGCATTGCACACGGGAGATGGCAGGGCCTACGATTCTTGGGCAATTGCTGCGTCCGGGGAGGAGTTCCCGGACGGACAGGAGAATCCCGACAATGGGATATATGGCATCCCGATGCGCAAGACGCTCGCAGAGCTCGATCAAGGTGTTCTCACGAGGCCCGAGCTCCACGGCTCGTCCATTTACGTGGGTTCGAACTCTGGCACTTTCTACTCCATACGAAGGGACAGAACCGGAGAACTTCGTGCAGGCACAGTCCTAGGCAAGTACGTGGCTCCTGTGGCACCGGGGGAAAGATTCATATTCAACACACCAGCGAACTATCTCCTGGGGTCCCAAGTCATTCTGATATCCGGGTACAACGACGGCGGCACTCCGGACGATTGGACCGATGACGTGAGCACGATATTCTCCCTGAATACTGACGGCACTGTCTCGTGGATGCAGACGCTCGACGCGAGGGTGAACGGCCCCCTCACGATCTGGAAGGACGAGCAGGGCTCCGGACACCTGCACAGGAGCGTCTTCGCTGGGCTGACCGATGGAACGATCCAAGTCCATTCCTCAAATGGGAGATACCTGGCCCCGCTAGCCCCGACGTGGATGGAGCCGGTCCCAAGCGGGAACACCTACTGGCTGGGAACGGATAACCAGGGAAGGGACCTCTACAGTCAGTGGATGTGGGGCACCAGGGTGGCTCTGACCGTTGGTCTGCTGGCCGCGTTCTTCTCCATATCAATCGGTGTGATAATCGGTCTCGTCTCTGGCTACAGCGGCGGCAAGACCGACTCGGTGCTGATGAGGTTCACGGACGTCATTCTCGTTCTGCCGGGACTCCCGCTCGTCATCATCCTTGCGGCTGTTCTTGGCGCTGGAATATGGAACATAATCCTCGTGATATCTATCGTGGGCTGGCCGGGGACCGCCAGGGTCATCAGATCGGAGGTCCTATCGCTCAAAGAGAGGCCGTTCATAGACTCCGCAAGGGTCACGGGTGCAAGCAACATCAGGATAATGTTCAAGCACATCGCCCCGAACGTCCTTCCGCTTGCCTTCCTCTACATGACCTTCGCGGTCAGCGGGGCAATCCTCACAGAGGCGGCGCTGAGCTTCATCGGCCTCGGAGACGTCAACACGGCGAGCTGGGGGCAGATGCTCCAGCTCATCCAACAGTCCAATGTTCTCGGGTCTTGGTGGTGGTTGATGCCGCCAGGTTTGGGTATCACCTTCCTTTCGCTTGCGTTCTATCTCATTGGCAGAGGGTACGAGCAAATCGTCAACCCACGTCTGAGGGTGAGGTGATTCAATGGCCATGTTGGAAGTTAACAATCTCAAAACGTACTTCAGAATTCTCAAGGGGACCGTGTATGCTGTCGACGGCGTCACTTTCCATCTCGACCGTGGAGAGACCATGGGCATGGTGGGGGAGTCCGGTTGCGGGAAGACCACTACCGCATTCGCCATCACCAGGCTTCTCCCTTTCAACGGGGAGATTGTGGGTGGCGAGATAGTGTTCGATGGCACGCTCATAGGCCGGGCAGATTTCCCCACCGAGCTCGCCGAGATCCTGAAGGAGCCTCTCTGGCTTCCGGAGACGAGGGCTCTCGTCGAGAGGAAGCTGAGGAAGCTCTCGGGCCCCGAAGAGGAATCTTCCACGTTAGAGTCGATGAGGCACCTCGAACAGGAGAGTGCCTGCGTGGAAGATGTCAACGTCACTCTGAATGACGCGAGCCTTTCCGAGGAAGAGATCAAGGGGGAGCTCGAGGCAATCGTGGACGATGAGCTGAACAGCTTCTTTGCCAAGAGGAGGCGGAGACGGTTTGATCGGGAGATCGAGGAGAAGATGGCGGACATCAGGTGGAGCAAGATATCGATGATCTTCCAGGGTGCCATGAACGCCTTCAACCCCGTCTACAAGGTCGGAGACCAGATCGTGGAGGCTCTTCTGGAACACGAAGACATGACAAAGGACGAGGCGAAGGAAAGGGTCCTGGAGCTCTTCGATATGGTCGGCCTCGAGAGGTCGCGAGTCACCGGCTATCCTCACGAGTTCAGCGGCGGCATGAGACAGAGAGCGATTATAGCCATGTCACTGGCGTGCAATCCCCAGCTGATAATCGCCGACGAGCCGACGACAGCACTGGACGTGATAATGCAGGACAGGATTCTCGGGGAAATCAGGGAGCTGCAGAGGGAGCTCCACATCGCGATGATGATCATCACTCACGACATATCCGTCGTTGCCGAGGTCGCAGAGACCATAGGCATCATGTACGCGGGTAAGCTGTTCGAGTTTGGGGACATCGTCTCGATATTCGAGCAATCTGCGAATCCCTACACGATAGGTCTCACGGGCGCGTACCCAAGCATCAAGGGCGAGAGGAAGAAGCTGATAGCCATCCCTGGTTCTCCGCCTGACCTGTCGGAGCCGCCTCACGGGTGCAGATTCCACCCGAGGTGCAAGTTCGCTCAGGAGATATGTCGCAGGGAGGAGCCCGCGAGCGTCGAGGTCGCAAAGAACCACTGGTCTCTCTGCCACTTCGCCAAGGAGATTTATTCGGGTCAGCTGACATGAGGTGATTTGTGTGGAAGCAGTTGAGGAAGAAAGAGAAGATGTGGAATCGGAGGAGGGCGTCGTTTACAAGGTCGTCAATCTCACGAAGCTGTTCCCGATTAAGTCGGGCTTCTTCGCGTCACTGTTCGGCAAGGAGAAGAACGTTCACGCTGTGAACGATGTGAACTTCACGATAGGTGAGGGAGAGATCCTCGGTATGGTTGGCGAGTCGGGCTGCGGCAAGACGACGTGCGGGCGCTGCCTCGTCAGGCTGGAAACCCCCACGGAGGGACACATGTACTTCGGGGGCAAGGACATAACCGGGCTCAAGGGAAGAGAGCTGAAGTCGTTCCGCCGGGACGTGCAGATGGTGTTCCAGGATCCCTACGAGTCGCTCAATCCCAGACTCAATGTCTATACCACCGTTTCCGAGCCTCTCGTTGTTCACGGTGTGGGAGAGTCCGCGGACGAGCGAGATGATATGGTGGCAAAGGCTCTGCAGTATGCGGAGCTCAAGCCCCCGGAGGAGTTCATGTACAGGTACCCCCACGAGCTGAGCGGGGGACAGAGGCAGAGGGTGGCGATCGCCAGAACGCTCGTTCTGAGACCTCGGTTCATCGTTGCAGACGAGCCCGTGAGTATGCTCGACGTCTCGATAAGGGCCGGCATCATGAACCTCATGCTCAGCCTGAGGGAGCGGTACAAGATCCCCTTCCTCTTCATATCGCACGATGTGTCGGTGACGAGATACATGAGCCACAGTATCGCTGTCATGTACCTCGGATACATCGTCGAGCTCGGTGCTTCGGAGGCCGTAATCAAGGACCCATTGCACCCGTATACCGAGGCGCTGCTCTCGGCGGTTCCCGTTCCAGACCCGACCATGAAGCACGGGAGGGTCAAGATAAAGGGAGATCTTCCCAGCCCTATCGACATGCCGCCAGGATGCGTCTTCCATCCGAGGTGTCTGTACCGAAAGGACATATGCGACAAGGAAATGCCACAGTTCAAGGAAGCAAGACCTGGCCACTACGCCCTCTGCCACTTCGCCGGAGAGCTGCCGATCCAGCGCCCGGATGACGAGGAGATATTCGAGGTCGGCGTGTGCGAGTACTGCAAGGCCACGATAAAGAAGGGTATGTCCTACGCGAAGTGCGACTGCAACAAGCTGTATCACGAGTCGTGCGCGAGCCAGCTCGACGAGTGCCCGATATGCAAGAAGAAACTCCAGGTGGAGGAATGAATAAGTATGCAGCAGTGATCGGGATCGCGTTCATTCTGGTGACGGTTTTCTCTGCAGCCACTCTCGCTCTGACAGTCGATATGTACGGGGCCTTTGCCGAGACGAAGAACAAGATCACTCCGTGGGAAGGCAACGTCAGGATCGAAGAGGTCCGAATCCCGCCGATATCCGGCACGGACGAGGAGGTCCGTGTCACGATCATTCTTAATGTCAGTAACCCAACAAGACTGGACATCTGGGTGTACAACATCGAATTCTCGATCCACATGTTCAACAAGAGCACGATGATCGACGTAGGCAATTCCCAGGCCCAGGATCAGTTCTATGTGTTGTCGGGCGGATTCTTCACCTACGATAACCCTGACTACCTCGTTCCATCTGGAGGCAATGCATTGCTCGAGTCGTCATTGACAGTGACTAGTTCTCTCAAGATTGCGATTCTGAACAATACCGACGGGGGGAAGTATCGCCCTCTTGTGCTCGCAGACATGAGATACGAGGTTGTCGACGTCGACAAACGCGTCGTATTGCGCGGAATCTCGTACTTCGACCCGTCGGGGGTGGATCCCTATGTCGGTTGACCGGCAGTCCGTCTACAGGGCCTCGCTCGCCCTTCTCTGGACCTTCTGCGGGGCAACAACCATGGCGAGCTTCTTCTTCATCTCGTTCTTCCCCGAGTACTCTCCCTTTGGCGTGGGTGAAATCGGGTTCAGCATCATGTTCCTGCCCATCACGGTGAGCTTCGTCGTGGGTCTTCTTGTCAACGAGTTCGATGTGCCGGCCGTAGTACTCATTTCGATTCTCCTCGTCGTCATCTCCGTCGTCATCGCATTCCTGGCGGTCTACTCCCCTCAGGTCTCCGGGATCGTGGTCGACGCGGGGGATCTTCCATCCTCGGATGAGCAGAGGATGAGCATGGTCTTCTCCGCGCTCTTCATCTTGCCTCTCACCCTGATCGGTACCGTTCTCGGAAAGGCCGTCGGTGCAGTAGTACTTCCCTCAGAGGAGGAGCTCATAGAAAGAAGGTGGCTGATCGAGCGGACTAGGAAGTGGCATGAGGCGCTCGCTGCGAGGGACGAGGAACCTGAGGAATCAGAATCCCGACCCGAAGGGTGACTGAGGAAAGCTTATCTACTCTCGGAATATCCAATGCTCCAAGGGCCTGTGGTCTAGTGGTTATGACGTCACCCTTACGAGGTGAATATCGGCGGTTCGAATCCGCCCGGGCCCATGGATCTGCTTGTTATTATTGTGCATGGAGTCCTGATTCCCAGGAGGGGCGTGACCTCCCTTTCGGACAGGGTGTTTCTCTATATCGGAGGGGTCCGAGCGCTTCCTTCGAAAATCCCTTCGGCTCCTATTCAATCCCCTACCTGTTGGACCGCGTCCACTCCTGTGAGCCTCCGGCCCAGGTAAGGGACCTCCAACTAGAAGTCATCCTCAAGGTGAAGTTCTGCCAGGCCTAAGAAAGATTCTCGAGCATTCACACAGATTATTGGATGGGCTCGGACGAACTGGGCAATCTTGCTTGTCGCTTCTGTTATGCACCTACAGAAAACCTTATGTAGGCGATATTCTGTTATGCGTAATAGACATGAAAGCCCATGACCATCTAGGGAAGGCGGAGGAAATCAGGCAAAGCATCGAAGAACTGCTGAGGGATGGCGATAGGCACGTATCATCCATCGTCGAACTCGCCTTCGGGCTCATGCATCATTTGATTGCGTATGGCCTGGAAAACAAATATGGTGAGCACAGGGATGTGCATTATGGTATACCCGCTCTTCTTAGGAAGAAGGACGAAGACTCTATTGCGGTACTCTTCGAAAGGCTAACCTCCTTGCGCCACGGAAGATGGTATGGCGGGAAGGGTAATGGAGAGGTTGTGAGAGAGGCCATGAAAATAATAGGGAAGATCGAGAGATGGTGCAAGGAATGATACCAGAGGAGTTCGCATTGCCGATAGTGGATTTCGTGAATCGCCTGGACGAAGTGCCACACCTGAGCGCTGCCATACTCTTCGGGTCAGTTGCGAAGGGCGATGTTCACAAGAAGAGCGACATAGATATTCTTCTCCTTTTCGAAATGAGTGGGAACCCCGAGACGAAAAGAGAGAGTGAGATTGCGCACCAGATAGCCTCTGAGATCTCAAAAAAGCGCGGTTTGGAACATTCATTCTCTTTCGTGATGTACAATGTCAAGGAGATCGGATCAGCGGAGATGACATTCCTGAGGAAGGTTGTGGAGGAGGGCATCGGTATTTGGATGAGGGCGGACGTGGCAGTACCCGACAAACTGAAGTCTCATCTCGTGGCCAGGAAGATAATCAGTTACTCATTGAGTGGCCTCTTGCCAAGGGAGAAGATGGCCGTCCATAGGGCCCTGTACGGATACCGTGTGGTGAAGACGGTTGGGGACAAGGAGTATGTGAATGAGTCTCCCGGCCTGATTGAAGACGTAGGCGAGAAGTTAGGTCCAGGTCTTGTGATGGTCGACCCAAAACGGGCAAAGGATGTGATACATGTCCTTCAACGGCATGGAGCGGATTTCGAATCCAGAGATGTTTGGGTCTAGACTTTTCTGTTATCTAATGACAGAATGGTCATCTTGAGGGGACTTCTGTTATCTCGTAACAGAACTGAGGTGGGATTCGCAGTGTCCGATTCGAATCCGCCCGGCCCATGATTGATATTTCTCGAGGAGTCCCCTCAAATAGACCACCGTTTCATGGAGTAAACGAGCGTTTAGTACACAAAACTGACGTGAAGAACGCACGAACTCTCCATATCGATTAGGAGTAGATGATCGATTCTCATTCCGAAGGGACCATTAGGTCCTTCAGCCTCCCGAGGTCAACTCCATTCAACAGATAGACTCTGGAGTTCTCCAGGTCGATGAGGTCGGACCTCAGAATCGGTCCCATCGGTCTTGACCTCGGACTGTTGACAGGGAATCCGCCGCAGAAATCGTTGAAGCTCGGAATCACGATTAGCTCCTGCGGATTCGCACCGTACCTCTTTCCCCCGCCTATGAACTCGGCTCTCAGCCAGCATCGCTTTGTCATCCTGAGTCCGAGCCTGTCCACGAACAGAACGGAGGGATGGACGTGACCCATGCATAAGACCTCGGAGTCCATGGTCTCCTGGTTCGGCCAGGCGTATCCGTGGGTGAAGCCGACATCATCCAGTTTGATGCCCCTCGGGTCGTGCACCTTCACCGTCTCCGGCAGGATGCCGAGGATGTTGGCATCGTGGTTGCCGGGGACAAGATGGACTTCCGGGACCACTTCCAGAACTCTCTCGAAGAAGGGAGGGATCTCCGCTCTTTCCTGCGGGCTGACGCCCTTGATCTTGTGCTTGATGTCGCCCACTATGACAGCCCTCTCCGCCTTGTGGCGGTCGGCAATGCCGATTAGCCTCTCCAGCATCCGCTCCGTCTGGCTTGGAATCACGAACCCGGACTCTCTGAAGCCGAACTCGATGCCGATATGAAGGTCTGCAACGACTATCGTCCTGTCGAAGAGCAGTGCAGCTTCATCAGGAACGGGCTGAAGCTTCAACTGTGACCACCTACGTCTTGAGGAAGGTCTTGAGAACCTCGGGTATCTCCGACACAACGTCCGTGGGAGTGAGTCCGTAGCTCAGCTTCTCGAAGGCCAGGTCCCCGGCGGAGCCGCTCATGAACGCACCCATCCTCGCAGCGTTGAACGGCGCCACATTCCTGGCCAGAAGGGAACCGCATATCCCGGCGAGGACGTCTCCCGTCCCGCCGACGGTCATCGCCACGTTTCCGGTCCTGTTCAGCTTCAGTCGCCCCTCTCCGGCGATTATGTCCACGGCCCCCTTGAAAAGCACGGTGAACTCGTTCTCCTTCGAGAAGGAATCGATGAATCGGGCTCTCTCTTCCACGTCTTTCGGAGGCTTCTTCCCGCAGAGCCTCTCGAGCTCCGCCGAGTGCGGGGTGACAATGCACTTCTTCCCCTTGATCGTGCTCAGGTCCTCGGCCACAGCAGTGATGCCATCCGCGTCTACGACGAATGGGATGTCGAGCTTCGAAACGAACTCCCTGACGGCTTCCAACGTCTCATCTTCCAGTCCGAGTCCGGGTCCTATGACCGCGGCGTCAACATCTTGGGCCATCTCCAAGAGGTTGTCGATATTCCCCGGGTTGAGGAAGTCCCCTCTCAGGGATCGCACTATGAGGGCCGGGGAGAAGGACGCCACGACCTGCCAAGCCTTTTCAGGAACCGCGACTCGGACGAGGTCGCAACCCGCGCGGAGCGCGGCAAGTCCGACGAGCGCGGGAGCACCGGTGAATGGCCCGCCACAGACGACAAGCAGTATGCCGTTCTGGCCCTTATGGGACTCGTCCGCGGGGCGCGGGTAGTAAATCAGCTCGCCGGGCCCAGTGAACCGGTCCGCATCCTCTGGGATGCCGATGTCGACCTTCACGATCTTGCCCGAGCTCTTCTCGTTCATTCCGATCTTGGTGTCGTGGAACGTCACGGTCACCGTCGGCCTTACGGCAGTGTCCGAGCCAAGTCCGCTCGGCACGTCCACAGAGAGAACGGGCTTGCCTGAGTTGTTGATGAGGTCGATGAGGGTCTTGAGCGG
>JAGMCJ010000121.1 GCA_023129265.1 Thermoplasmata archaeon
AACCCTTCTGGTAGTCGTATCCGCCCCATTCCGTGAAGGTCGCCGTCTCGCCGGTATCGACGAACGTGATCGTTTTCGTCTCGTAAGCGGTCTTGCCGGGCGACCAGGATATCGTGAGCTGACCGCCGAGAGGTATCTCGCCGTACCACTGGATGGTGAGGTCCGTCGCGTATCCGTCATTGTGGTCGGGGCCGTAAGCGAGCTCATTCTCCGGCGTCGTTCCAACGACAAAGGGATTGGTGAAGGGCAGGTGCGGAATTCCAAAGCCCTGCCAGTTGAACTCGTCCGCGTAGCTGGTATAGTGTCCAGTGGCGGGATCTATCTCCTCGACGTCACCGATCTGCCAGACGGTCGTCAAACCGTTCGAATATACGGGCGGATGAGGTATCCCACCGAAGGAGGTCATCAACAAACCCATCACGGCTATCAATGCTACACTCTTCATCATTCTCCCCTCCAGATAGATGGATGTCCTCGTCCCTACATAAAAGTTGGCTCACCTTTGAACGACAATCGTGATGACGTCCTCGTCCCGGAGCACGTGGTTGATACCGACCGTCTGTCCGGGGAACTTCGCGCTCGTGCCCCAGACACTCGCATATCTGAACTTCTCGCGGAAGTCGCGGTGGATGGCGTCGCAGACCATGCCGACAGTCGAACCGTCCTTCACGACCAGCGGCTCGGAGTAGTCCACCTCCCCTCCCTGCGGCTTCATGTAGATCCGGATGAACTCCAGCTCGCTGAATATGCTCTCCCTGAGCCCGTCCAGGCCGTCGCCGTTGAGCGCGGAGATCGGAACGGCCTTCCACGGCCTCAGCTTCTTGACGACGCGACCGATCTCCTTCTTGGGCACGAGGTCGGTCTTGTTGAGCACGACGAACCCGGGGATGTAGGCCACGTTCCCCGCCAGAAAGTCGATGAGCCTCGGTTCGGTGATGTCCTCCTTGACAAGGACGTCGGCGTTGACGTGCCCCCACTCACGAATCATTCCCTCCATCACGCCCTCCTCCACGTGCGTCAGCCTCTTCGTGGAGCTGATGGTGAGGCCGCCCCTTTCCTTGCGCTTGATCGTGATCTCTGGCTTCCTCTGATTGAGCCGTATGCCGCCCGCCTCGAGCTCGGTGACGAGCACGCCTATGTCCCAATCGCGGACATCGACGACCAGGAGAATCAGGTCAGAGGACCTCGCGACGGAGAGGACCTCGCGCCCTCGCCCTCGCCCTCTGGCGGCGCCGTCGATGAGGCCTGGCATATCGAACAGCTGGAACTTCGCTCCCCTGTACAGCATGACCCCCGGTATCACGTTGATCGTCGTGAAGTCATAGTCGGCGACCTCGCTCTCAGCGTCCGTGAACTGGTTGATGAGCGTGCTCTTCCCCACGTTCGGGAGGCCGACGATCCCGATAGTCGCGTTCCCGGATTTCCGGATGCCGAAGCCCACGGCGGCACCCGTCCCAGGTCCCCTCTCCAGCTTCTCCCTGAGCTTCGCGAGCCTGGCCTTCAGCTTCCCGATGTGATGCTGCGTCGCCTTGTTGTATGGAGTTTTGTGGATCTCCTCCTCGATGTCCTGTATCTGATCCTCGATCTTGCCCATCGAATAGAGAACCTCCTGGTGATTGAAAACGATTTCGTCTGCTCAGGGCGTTATCGTCGTTCCCGCGCGACCCTCCATGGCCTCCGGGAACCCGTCCAGAGAGCATACGATCGCCCTCTTGCCGCCCGCCTCGAGGAACTCGACCGCCGCACCGATCTTCGGTCCCATGCTTCCGGGCGGGAACTGGTCCTCATTGAG
This sequence comes from Thermoplasmata archaeon, assembly GCA_023129265.1. Taxonomy (GTDB): domain Archaea; phylum Thermoplasmatota; class Thermoplasmata; order RBG-16-68-12; family JAGMCJ01; genus JAGMCJ01. The sequence continues at coordinate 1,793 of JAGMCJ010000121.1, forward strand.
GTACCTCTTGGCGTCCGCGAGAGTGATCGCGTCCAGGTCCACCTGCTCCCTCGTCCCCCAGTGCAGCGAGACCTTGTCCACGTCCGTGATGAGCACGAGCGACTCTGCCATCAGCTCCCTGGCCAGCAGGCTGGCCGTGCGGTCCTTGTCTATCACCGCATCCACGCCCTCGTATCTCTTGCCGTCCTTGACGACGGGGATCCCTCCGCCGCCGCACACGATGATGACCTTTCCCCTGGGCTTCATTCTCAGGTACTCCCTGATCCCCTCCATCTCGAGGACCTCGAGCGGCAGCGGCGAGGGGACGAGCCTGCGAAAGCCGCCGCGCACCTTGTCCTCCTTCATGATCCATCCCTTCTTCTTCATCAGGTGCGCCGCCCGGCGCTTCCTGTAGTAGGGCCCTATAGGTTTCGTCGGGTTCTTGAATGCCTCGTCCCGGGCGTCCACCAGCACCTCTGAGACCAGAGCGAAGACGGGCCTGGACTCGTTCCCTGCCCTGAGCTCGTTGGCGATGCTCTGCTGCAGGAAGTACCCGATCTGCCCCTGAGATTCGGCCACGCACACGTCCATGGGATTGGCGGGAACCGCCTCCCTTGCCCACTCGTTCTGGAGCAGGATGTTGCCCACCTGTGGTCCGTTGCCGTGCGTCAGTATGACGTCGTATCCCAGCTTCGCGAGATTGACTATGTGGGGAGTGATCTTCTGCACATTGTACTCCTGCTCCTCGACGGCGTTGTTTCCCGGAGGAAGGATCGCGTTTCCTCCCACCGCTATCACTATTCTGGGCAATGGTCTCACCAGGGAAACTTAACCATCGACCCACTATCATATAAAACTTTCAGCAACGTTATATATGCAGGATATTCTTAACACCGCGAATGGATTTCCAGGAGTCGCTCGAGAAGCTCAAGGGATCGAAGTGGGTCGTCCCCACGTACATCGTTCTGGTCATATTCGTCGTTCTAGGGCTGGCCTATCTGAACCAGTGTCTTGCGATGATTCTCATTCCCGTGGCCATGTTCGCTATACCCTACTACATGGGTGAGAGGAGGTTCAGGAACTTCCTTCTGCTTGGCCTGATTGTCGTCGTCGCCGATTCGGTCGCCTTCGGGCTCCTGGACGCGAACTTCCTCTCTAACTTCGAGGCGGGGGAGCAGGCCAGCCCGGACAAGATGACGATCACCCAAGGGCTCGTCAATCCAAGTCTGGGTGACGCGGACACCGTGTTCACGTTCACGGTCAACGTAATCGCCAACTACACTAACATACGTACTATCGATTTCTACGTTTACGTCAACATCTCGGATATGTCGGAGTACAAACAGTCTAGCAACGAGCCCCATTTATTGGAAGAGACGGATTTCTCGGACATCGACGCGACCGATGGTAAGCACTTCAGCGGCTCGTTTCAACTCCCCGCCCGGATACACTTCTTCCACTTCTCCGCGAACGTGAACGGCACGTGGAACAACACGATGGCGCACGACGACCTCTCGAATGCGGACTTCAGTGCTCTCGGGCCCATCAATGCGGATTCGCTCACGATATTCCAGGTTTTCTTCTTCAGCGCTCTCCTCACCATGTTCTTCACGACCATCCTCTTCATGATATTCGTCATGATGTACTGGTGGATCGGCAAGTCGAGGATCGAGCGGGCGAAGTGGGATACGAGGGTGCGCGAGGCAGGAGAACTCGAGGCCGCCGATGCCAAGATCCCGGACTTTGAGTGCACGAACTGCGGGCGGCCTGTCCACGATGACGCCGTCCGCTGTCCTCACTGCGGTGCGGTCTTCGAGGAGGGTGAAGAAGAGGAGACGGAGGAGGAACCTGAGCCGGAGGAGTGAACGCGACAGCACTCCAAGAACTGGGTCCACCTCTCTTGCCAACCTCAGCTCTTATTTCCAAGAAAGATTGTTCTGTCTTCTTCCCTGAAGTCAGGATCTCCCGTCACAATTCTTGCATCGACATGTTCAGCTGTGGCAAAGATTAAGCTATCGCCCAGTCCCCATTTCTTCCTATGTCTTGTCTTGGCCGCGTCGACAGCGATGTCAGTTGAAACGGAGACTCTGTGACACCTCTCCCGAATCGTCTGAATCGCTTCCTCCGCTGCGACGTCATCATAGAAGGCGAGAAACCATCGATAGACCTCGGCAATGTTTATTGTGGAAACGTAGGCCTCTTCTTTGCCCTCGATGAACACGGCGGCATCCTTGCTCCCGGGGCCTCCCCGCCAGTACTCAATCCACGCCCAAGAGTCGATTAGCACCTTAGAATCTGTCAATCTCTTCCCTCTTGAAGGGCGCTAGCTTGGGATACTTCCCCCTCTGCGAGGCTTTCAGGGTCTTGCTGGACATAATGAGACCTCGGATTAGACCTTCGTACGTCTCAGCACCCTCCTCGTCCTTGAGTTTCCTCAATAGCTCAAGTGTCTCTCTTCCCACCTGAATGGTTGTCGACATGCACTCACTATATCACTATAGCATTATATGGTATATAACAGTAATCCAAATGACAAATCCTTAGAAGATAGCAGACGGAACCTGAGCCGGAAGAGTGAAGCCTCTATCGGTCGGAAGTCCCCTCTCTCGGTTTCGTCCTTGGCGGGAACACTTCCCTGTCCAGTCATCAAAGCTTAAATATCTCACTCTCGATATAGATAAAGATTCAATGGATGGGATGGGGATAGCTTGGCAGTCAAATCTATAGCCGAGAGGCTGGCTCAGAAACAGAGGGAGATATCCGTATCAGAGTTCTTCGAGAGGAACAAGCACATACTCGGGTTCGACTCGCTCACGAGAGCGCTCATCACGTCGGTGAAGGAGGGCGTGGAGAACAGCCTCGATGCAGCGGAGGAGGCGGGCATACTTCCCGACCTCTACGTCGAGCTGGAGAAGCTCTCCAGGAACGAGTACAAGGTGATAATCGAGGACAACGGACCCGGTATAGTCAAGCGGGTGGTCCCGAAGATATTCGGGAAGCTGCTCTACGGGTCGAGATTCCACAGCCTGCGGCAGGCGAGGGGAGCCCAGGGGATAGGCATCTCGGCGGTCGTCATGTACGCCCAGCTCACGACCGGAAGGCCCGCCAAAATCCGGACGAAGGTGAAGGAGCAGGACGTCGCCTACGAGATCGAGCTCATGCTCGACACGAAGAAGAACAGGCCCCAGAAGGTGAGGGACGACTTCGTCGTCTGGGACAAGCCCCACGGGACGAGGTTCGAGGCCATCGTCCGCGGCAGGTACGTCAGCGGGAAGCAGTCCGTGTACGAGTATCTGAGGGCCACTGCGATCGTGAACCCGCACGCCAGGATCGAGTACCGGTCACCCAACGGGGAGCATGTGCTCTTCGAGCGGGCGACGGAGGAGCTCCCGACGCCCACGAAGGAGATCAGACCGCACCCGTACGGGATGGAGCTCGGAATGCTGATGAAGATGGCCAAGTACACCAAGAACATCAAGATGGTCTCCTTCCTCAAGACCGAGTTCGAGAGGATAAGCTACAGGGTGGCGAGGGAGATCTGCGAGAAGGCGGAGATCCCACAGGACCTGAAGCCGAAGAGGCTGAAGCTCGAGCAGGGCAGGGCCATCCTGTCGGCCATAAAGAGGGTCAAGATAATGTCCCCGCCGACGGACTGCCTGTCCCCGATCGGCGAGAGGCTCATCAGGAAGGGACTGAAGAACGTGCTCGGCGACATGAGGCCGGAGTTCTACTGCCCGCCCGTGACGCGCGAGGCGTCCGTGTTCGCCGGCAACCCCTTCGCAGTGGAAGTGGGCATCGTCTACGGGGGTGATATCCCCGCGGACCAGCAGGTCGAGGTCCTCAGGTACGCGAACAGGGTGCCGCTGCTCTACCATCAGGGAGGATGCGCCCTCACGGTAGGGCTGGAGCAGGTCGACTGGAGGAGATACGGGCTGGAGCAGCGCGGTGGGAGGGGACTGCCCTTCGGACCCGCCATAATACTCGTCCACCTCGCCTCGACCAAGGTGCCTTTCACCTCGGAGGCGAAGGACGCGGTCGCCAACATCTCCCTGATCACCGAGGAGATCAAGCGCGGGCTGATGGCATGCGGGAGGAGGCTGAGGACGCATCTCAACAAGAAGAAGAAGAGGGCGAAGACGCAGGAGAAGTTCGAGATCGTTCAGAAGATACTGCCCGAGATCGCGATGAAGAGCGCCGGCATAATCCATAGGGAGATTCCGAACCTGGACAGGACGATTACGAAGATAATGGACGTCATCTGGATAGACGAGAACGTGGAGTTCTCGAAGAAGAGGCACAAGGTGACAATCGACGTCTACAACTACACGCCCACAGCGAAGAAGCTCACGCTCCACGCCGTCATTCCGAACGGGAACCTCGACATGGATTCCGTGAACCCCAAGCCCAGCGAGGTGAAGGACAGCGGGAAGCTGACGTGGACGCTGAAGAGGATCCCCTCGTCCAAGAAGGAGGAGGTCTCCTTCACCCTCTCGGGTCTCGACTCGGACGACTACGACGAGACCGAGCTGTACGTGAGCGGGATTAATCCGAAGTTCATCATCGGGGCCGAACCCCTGCCCGGTGACTGGGACATCGAGGTCAGGGAGTTCAAGAGGCTCGAGATGGACGAGGTGCCAGAGGCGGACGAGGCGCCCGAGGAGCCCGCCGAAGAAGTCGATTACGATGAGGTTGACGAAGAACTTGAGGAGGATTCGTATGGAGAACAGCAGGAATCAGAAGCCTATTGAGGAGCTCTATCACATCGCCGAGAGCATCTACGGCCAGCTCGAGTCCGGCGACATCCCGGGGATGAGCATCCCGCTGAGGACGAAGAGCAACATCAACTTCATGCCCAGAAAGGGCGTCTGGAAGTACGGCAAGGCCAAGGGCTCGAGGACCGCCAAGAAGCTCCGCGGGGCGTACATGCTCCTCCGCACGATGTACATGCTCGACTTCATAAGGGAGATGATAGAGCAGTCCAAGTCCTCGACGCTGAGGGAGATGTACTACATCTCGGAGGGCTGGGGGCTGGCGAAGTTCGGGTCGCAGAACGAATCCAACCTCCTCGCGGAGGACATGGAGATAATCACGGGATGCATGCGCGAGGACTTCAAGCTCAGGCCCGAGGAGGACGGCGCCAGGGTGATGGGCAACGTCACGATTGAGGAGACGAACAGGAAGGGAGAGAAGAAGAAGATCAACTGCCGCGACGACGTCGGGGACTCGGGGTACGGGATCCCGTACAACGTCGAGAAGGACAAGATACGCTTCATCGACTCCGATGTTGACTTCGCCATTGCGATAGAGACCGGCGGCATGTTCGACAGGCTCGTGGAGAACGGCTTCGACGAGGACTCGAGGTGTTTCCTGGTCCACCTGAAGGGCCAGCCCGCCCGCTCGACGCGCAGGTTCATGAAGCGGCTGAACGAGGAGATGGGCGTTCCGCTCATCGTGTTCACAGATTGCGACCCGTGGTCCTTCAGGATATTCGCGTCCGTTGCGTACGGGGCGATAAAGACCGCTCACATTTCCGAGTACCTGGCGACGCCGACGGCCGTGTACCTGGGGATAACCGCCACGGACATACTGAACTACGACCTCCCCACGGACAAGCTGAGCGGGCAGGATGTCAAGGCGCTCGAGTCCGAGCTCACGGACCCGAGGTTCAAGGACAGGTTCTGGAAGGACGAGATCGAGCTGATGCTGAAGATCAAGAAGAAGGCGGAGCAGCAGGCGCTGGCGAAGTACGGGCTGGATTTCGCGACGGACACGTACCTGCCGGAGAAGCTGAGCCAGCTGGGTCTGTTGAAGTAGGCTTATTGGCGGGTACTTTGCGCAACTATTGTCCGTTTACGAGACCTCGCGCTTCTCAAGGACTTCGGATGTGGGTGTTGATTGTGTTGCGGCTTTCCAGGCCTTCTTGAGTTCATGTGCAAATTTCCTTTGGTCCTGTGATATTATCTCGATTCTTCTACCATCCTCCAGAACAATCTCGGTTATCTGTGTTATGAATGTGGCTTTTGGCTTTTGTGGGGACTTCTCTGAGATTGCTTTGACATCGGAGAACGAAAGAAACCGGCCTAGTTTCTTCCTCAGTGCGTACTTTGACCTCAAATAGACTCCTTTTGTTGTGACAACCAGGGGTGTGGGTTTCTGGAACGTGGACAGGAAGATCATGACGGACGAGAAGATGATTGCGGAAGCGCCAAGAATCCACGCAGCGACCCTGACCCAATTCTCTGACGAGAACTCTGGTAGTGAAAACAGGGTTCCACTGATGAGGAGGATAGCTATACCAAGCACGAGCCACAGGGATTCAACGCCTATGAGTTCCATTCTATCTTTCCTAGTGAGATGCCGAGGCTCAGAGTACACGATTCTGTCTCCGACCACGTTGTATCCTACCGTGTTCTCAAAGCCCATTTCGTCCAGACCTGCAACGTACTGGCAATGTAAGTACTTTGACACATTGACACAATGAGGGCCCCAAGTGAAACAGGAGTAGCATGTGTCTCGATTATGGGAACAGGGGATTTGGCCAACACGACAATGAGAAAGCCTACTATGGCGAGGACGACTCCGAACAGGCCGACCCATGAATCCGAACCGAATATCGCTGAAGAGACCCTGGTTCTCACTTGCTCCCAAGAAAGCCCTAATGAATCGCTCAAGAGAGTGGAGACTCGGCTGAGAACCATACCTTGGAGTGTCCTGGTCCATCCGCGGTGATTTGACTGCATGGAGGACCTGGCGGGCGCAGCCTTATATGAACTCCCTGTCTTATCACAGATGATGAAGATTACGCCAGAGTGCTTTCCCTGTATGCTCCGGCGCTCGCTCTACGAGACGAACCTCGTGAACCCGGAGCTTAGCCACGAGGTGATGAAGGTCGCGGCGGATGTTCTTCTGTGCGAGTTCGGCGAGGATGCGAACTCGGCGGAAGTGGCGACCAAAGTCCATCGGGCGGTGTACGACCTGCTGGGCACGGACGACCCGTACAAGGAGATCAAAAGGAGATGCAACGACATCGCGCTGAAGCTCTACCCCCGCGCGGAGGAACTTGTCCGCAAATCGGAGGACCCCTTCAAGGCGGCGGTCATTTGCTCGATTGCTGGGAACGTTCTGGATTTCGGGATTGCATCGAAGATCGGCGGGCCAGAGGAGCTTGAGTCTGTCTTCGAGAACCTGTACTTGGAGGGCTTGGGGCATGACGATACTCCCAGGGTCAAGGAGATACTCTCCGAATCGGAGGAGGTCCTGGTCTTCGGAGACAACGCAGGTGAGATAGTCTTCGACAGGCTCCTGATCAAGGAACTGAAGAAGTTCGGCGGGAGGGTCTCCTACGTCGTGAGGGGCGAGCCAATCCTCACCGATGCGACCATGGAGGACGCGCGGGAGTTCCACCTGGACGAGCTGGCGGACGAGGTCCTGACGACGAATGCGTTCGCGGTGGGGGTGGACTTCAATCGCTTGGGCAGCACTCTGAAGGGGAAGTTGGAAGGAGGCAACCTGATAATCTGCAAGGGCATGGCGAACTGGGAGTCCTTCTCCGATCAGGACTATAGGCCGATCGCCTATCTCGTTCGTGCGAAATGCGTGCCAGTGGCTGAGAGCATGGGCGTCCCGCTCGACCGAAGCTCCGCCAAGCTCTTCGAGTGATTCACTCTTGCGCCGGGATTTCTTCTTGCTCTGAGCGGGCGAAGAGAATCATCTGAACGGATACGACGAACACCCACACGAGGGCTTCAAGCACCGCAATGGTCTCCATCAGCGGGCCCGCCCCGAGCGGGATGACCAGCACGATCGATAGGACGATGACGACGATTGTGAGCGGCGCCGCCACCCGCCGAAAAGCGGGAGAGCGGATCAACGGAAGGGCTAGGATCATCAGTGCCACCCCGAGCGATGCGAAGAAGGAAACGCTGACGATGTTGTGGATTCCCTCCGGTTCTGTATGCTCCGGAAAGACTCCCACTAGGAGGAGGAAGATGCCCGCCAGAGCGCAGAGGACGCTGCCCAACTTCCCGAGTATATGCTCCCGTAGAGTGCTCCACAACCCCCAGGCGAAGGGAATCGTAATGAGTCCAGCTGACATCACGCCGAGGTTGAAGGCGAGTGCCCCTTCTTGCACGCCCAGGTCGCTCAGGTAGTTCCCGCCGAAATCATACCACGGACTCAATGCCCAGGCTGTGGTGTAGCCAACCAGGAAACAAACTACAAGGACAAGCCCGCTGAGACCTCCGATCTTGACTGGGTTGTGTTGCATACTGGAACCACCTGTCCCTCGCAAGGACGAACCACTCAGTCCACTTCAGGAATTAGTGCCCGAGCCGGAATTTGAATCCGGGTCCGAAGCTCCGCAGGCTTCTAGGATATCCAAGCTACCCCACTCGGGCCCGCCCTCATCATAATCCCACACCTTTAATTTCTTTCGCCCTCGGAACGCGGTCCGTCCTGAATCGGGAGGCGCGCACGGGCGTTGGCGGAATCTGCCTTCACGGGCAAGAGAACCGCCAGTGCCACGACTTGACCCGCAATCCTCATTTCCAGACTTGCTGTAGACGAGAATCCTCGGAGGTAGGTAGTGTGTACGAAGTCAGATTTAACGGAAGAGGAGAACATAGCCTCCCTTCAGAAATACGGAGTTGAGAAGTGGGGAAGGGACCAGGCACTCGCTGAGGCGTACAGCTAATCCTCCAACTTGGCACCGCACTTCGGGCATTCTTTCGCGTCCTTACTGACGAGCGCATCACAGTTCCCGCACTGGAAGAGGGTGTCCGGTTCCTGAGCATCTGCCACGGCCTCCTGGTCCTCAGTCTCTTTCTCAGAGTCCACCAGCTTGGCACCGCACTTCGGGCACTCTGTCGCGTCTTCACTGACCAGTGCATTGCAGTTCCCGCACTGGAAGAGGGCCTCTGGCTCCTCAGGGGCCGCGGCGGCCTTCTGCTCCTCGATCCTCTTCTCGTACTCGGCCAGACGCTCCTTGTACTTGCTCTTGACCATCTCGCTGCCCTTCTCCG
>JAGMCJ010000122.1 GCA_023129265.1 Thermoplasmata archaeon
ATAGACTACGACAACATCTACGCCTCTCTGATGAACCAGTACGGCTACGACAGATCGGATGCCCAGCTGAAGTCGGTCGAGATCGTTGGCAACACGATATCGCACATGACCGAGACACTGGGCGTATCCCCCATAATCAGGCAGGCCTTCGCGGACTGGGGGATGAACCCGGACGTGCCCAACGAGCTCTACACGATGGGCATAAGGGCAGTGCACGTGAAGGGTGTCAGGGGGAAGAGCAGCGCGGACATCGAGCTGTCGCTCCGCCTGCAGGAGGTGATGCTCACCCGCGAGGACATCAACGCGCTCGTGGTACTGTCAGGCGACAGGGACTACCTGCCCATCGCCCAGCGCGCGCAGGAGCGGGGCAAGCAGATCATCTTCTACTCGTTCGAGCGTACGCTCTCCGGAGACATCAAGAAGCTCGTGGGCAGGGACAACTACTGGTACATCGACCCCGAGAGCCTGAAGCCCCTGTCCGAGCGGGACTTCGAGCACCGCGAACCGAAGAAGAAGAAGCCCAAGAGGCTGCCCTCCCTGATCAGGCACATCCCGGAGGAGGGAGCGACGACCGCCGGGCTGGCGAAGAAGCTCGGGCTAAAGGAGGACGACATCCTCCGGCAGGTACAGAAGCTCGCGGACGAGGGACTCATCACCGCCGAGAAGGTGGGAAGGTGGACGAAGTGCAAGCTGGTCGCCCCGCTCGATGACGGGCAGAAGAAGGCGCTGCGCGCCGCTGTGGAGGCCCACAAGGAGTACGTCCCCAAGTACGGGAGCGTGAAGCTCTCCGGCTTCCTGGTGGTCAGGCTGGCGAAGGCGCTCCCCGAGATAAGCCACCTGGACAGGAAGAAGACATTCAACAGCCTCGTCGAGAGGGGGCTGGTGCAGCTGCAGAGGGAGAAGGACGCCCGCGGCGACCGCTTCCTCGTGTTCACGGTGGCCGAGAACCATCCGTTGGTCAAGCAGATTGCGGGAGCCCGCAGAGGGCGCAAGAAGCGCTGAGACCGTTCTGACGCCCGCCGCACGGCCTCGTGAACAACGCCGCTATTTGGCCGACGGAGCGCACGCTCACGGTCGACGGTCTCGAGACGCAGTTCGCTGTCAACCATCTGGCGCCGTTCCTGCTTACGAACCTCCTGCTGGGCGTGGTCAAGGCAAGCGCTCCGGCGAGGGTCATCAACGTGAGTTCGGGGATTCACAAGCGAGCGAGCGCAGACTGGCGGGCACGGGCATCACTGTGAACAGCTTCACCCCCGGGATGACGAGGACGAACCTCGGGCGCTCCATGTCCAGCGTGGCACGGTTCTTCTTCCGACTCCTCGCCAAGAAGACGGAGAAGGGCGCCAGCACGGCGGTCTATCTTGCGTCGTCGCCCGAAGTGGAGGGCGTCAGCGGCAAGCACTTTGCCAACTGCAAGCCCGCGAAGTCCTCGAAGCTATCCTACGATGAGGACACAGCGAACCGCCTCTGGGACGTGAGCGAACAGCTCACAGGCCTGGGCGGTGAATGAACGCGGTGGCATCGCTCTGAGGACTCTTCTCATGCCCATCCCGCATAGTCCTCCACGACCATGCGCGGGTACCGCTTCTGCATCTTGCACGCGAAGCGGAATATCTCCCTCAGCGTGTCCTTCCTGAAATGGGAGCCCGGCTTCAGCTTGAGGGTCCGCCGCCCAGTCCGGAAGATCAGGATGCCCTTGGTGGATCCGCTGGCGTCCCTGCGCCTCCTCTGGTAGTCGTCGTAATCCTCTGCTGTCGCTGCGTCCAGCACGTCAAACACGACCTGAGAGACCTCCTCGGCACGCGGGTCGGCGTTGGCGACGCTCCTCACGGCCGCCCACTTCGCCTTGAAGCGCTTCTTGCCTCCCACCCAGAGGTAGAAGCCCTCCTCGGTGAGGACGATCCTTTTCAACCGTAGCTGCAGTGCGGCAGTCACCAAGGCGATGACCATTATCGGCGGGGCCATGAATATCGCTGCTACTGCGAGAAGGCTGCGCATTGCGAGTGAGACGACCAGAAGGACGAGAGCCACGAGGAAGACGGTGAGGAAGACCACTCCCCACTTCGTTCCCCTGTGCTTGTAGACCTTTGGCTTGGGCTCCTCCATGATTTCGCATCAGGAAGGCCGACTTTAATCCTTTCGCCGGAACGGACTACAGGACATGCCGATCGGTTCACTTACGAGAGGTCCACGACCTCGACGCCGTACAGTCCCTCGACGAAGTACGCCCGCCCGTTGTAGACGCGAAGCTGGGTGACCCACCCGCTCGAGTGGTAGACGCCGTTGAAGTTCGGATCGCCGCGCACGTCGAACATGTAGTGGCAGCCCGAGAATGAATTGAGGAAGGCATACCCGCCCTCGAGCTTCCACAGGTGTGCGTACCCGTTCACGGCGAACGTGCCGAGCACTACTGGGTTCTCGGTGTCCGTCACATCAAGCACCGTGAAGTACGTCCTCGGGCGCTCCTCGCCGATCCAGTACCAGTGCGCGGTCGTGTTGCTGAGGTAGACGATACCGTCCTCCACGAAGATGCCGCTGACGTGCCCGTCCACCTGGACCGCCAGACGCACGGTCGCTTCATCATCCTGCAGCTCGAGGACGTTGACCGTCTGGAACTCCGCCCATCCTCCCGCCAGCGTGTAGACGCGGTCGCCATCGACATTGACCATCATTCCAGGAATGTCGACAGACGGCAGCTGCACGGGGTCGTCCAAATTCTTGAGAGAGACCCGCCCGAGCCAGTCGCGTGTCTCCCACGTGTACTCCTCGCCCATGCGCTCCCAGGAGTACTCGTAGTCCGTGAAGTAGAAGATGTCGTCCTCGATGAGCGCGTTCATCACCATGCTGGCCTTGAAGCTGTATCTCGACAAGACTGTCGGGTCAGATGGGTCGAGCACGCTGATTGCAAGAAGCGTGTACCGAGGCGTCTCGTACTCCCAGTCGTATTCGGGACTGTAGAAGACCACGTAGCCGTCCTCCAGAGCGGGGACGAGGCTCGAGTAGCCGTAGGGGCGAGCATATTGAATATCAATACCGGGGGCGATTCCAATCCCGTAGCCCTCGCTCGGAAGTTCCACTTCACCCGCCCGAACGGGGTTCAGCGGGTCGGAGTAGTCGAAGATGCGAAGGTACGACTTCCTATCCTCCGAATCGTAGCCGACCATGTAGACGTACGAATCGTCAGGGAGGACGTGGCCCCACAGCATTCCAGTGTCCATCGACACGATTCCGGAGGGGCCTCTCGTCTCCAGCTTCATCGTGCTGCCGTAGTCGTGCTGGACGAGCCTCACGAAGTGGTCGCCCATCTTGAAGTAATCCATTATGTGAACTGCCAGCTCCACGACCGCTGTGACGTACGGATCGTCGCGGTCCCCGAAGTGCATCACCTGCAGCGTCCTGTCCGACGTCGCGAGTATCCTGTCCGCATGGTGCCGCGTCCTCGTGATGGAATAGGGCGTGTTCACGATTCCCCGCACGGTCAGCTCACCGGACTGGAGGTCGAAGTCCACGAGCTGTATCGCGTGCGCGGACCGCCACCATCCGACCCCGTCCACGAAGCTGGAGCTGAAGGGCACGACGACCATCCCCAGGTCGTCCATGACTGACAGCTGCTTCGGATCCCAGTTGGCGCCCGACCAGCTCCAGTCCTCGCCGATCGTGACCCGATCGAGCAGGACAGCGTTGTACGGGTCGCTCACATCGAAGAGCGACAGTGCAACCTTCATCTCACGGTTGGTGTCATCCACCCCGAGCGCGAGTATCTTGTACCCGTGGACCTCCATGTGCGTGATCCATCCCGGGATCTCGAGCACGTCCGTCAGCTTCGGGTTCGTCGGGTCCGACAGGTCCAGCACATCGAGCGGGTCTATCCTCTCGGGAAGGTGTATCGTATACGCCCTGTCCCCCGCGAATCGGGTTGCCATGAGCGTTCCCGCATCGTCGATGAGGAGATTGCCCAGCAGCGACAGGTTGGCTGGGTCGCTCACATCGAGTATCCAGAGCTCGGACTCACCGAGCGCTCCCCAGTTCCAGTAGTGAGTAACGAAGCGGAACGTGCCGTCGTAGTAGTCCATCTGGTAGCGGTCGTCCAGGAACCCGCTGACCTCGTAGTCGCCCTCGACGCTCATCTGGCCGATCGGGTCCGATATGTCGACGTACACGATCCTCGTCGTCGGCTCTCCCCTGAGCTCTTCACCCCAATCGGGCTGCGCAACGAAGATCGCGTTCTCGGTCACATGCACCTCGTTGTAGGAGCCGTTGAAGTCAATCGTCATCACCTCGGTCACGGTCGTCGGGTCCGAGATGTCGAAGGATGTGATGTGCGTCTTGTCCTCGTCCTCGGGGGACATCCACCTCCACAAGTACTCGTTCGAAGCCGCGTAGATGACGCTCCCCACCCTTCGCGTGTCCTGCACATATCCAGGAATGCTGAGCTTGTCCACGATCTCGGGCGCATTGAGGTCCGAGATGTCCACGACGATTATCTGGCTGCCTATGTGGAAGTCGCAGACCTGGCGCACGTTCTCGAGCAAGTAGAGGTCATACCAGTACTGGTATCTGGCTCTCACGACGAGGTAAGCGTTGTCCCCGACGATGTACATCTCTACAGGTTCGCCATAAGCCCTTGCCCGCCCAAGGACCTCGGGATCGTCAGGGTTGGAGACATCCACGATTATCAGCCCGCGGTACGGGTTCAGAATGAAGTACGTGTCCCCGACAAGCTTGACTATGTCCGCCTCCTCGACGTCTCGAGGCGGAGCCATGTTTTCGGCACCGAGAAGGGCCACGTCCTCCATGGGTCTGAGGTCACCACCCTCGTAGTAATTCGGCCCCTGCATGTGAAGCTCCGGGTGAGTGTTCAGGTACTCCTGCTCCTCCTCGAGCGGGGCGTACCGCTTGATATCGTCGATCGGGAGTTCCGTCACGAACTCGCCCGCCTGGCACGCGTCCGGGCCCAGGTCGGCCGCAGGGAGCGTGATCAGCAGCCCATCATACCCGGGGACGTCGGGATAACTCGGCCCGCTGGGCTCCGCTGGGTTCACCCAAATAACGAGCATAACAGGAGCCAGGACCGATGCGACGACTACCACGCTCAGAATCAAAGCCAGCCTCTTGCTCGTAAACCAACTGCCCACATTCTCACTATCTTTGTTCATTCAATTCCTCCCATATCTTATACAAATACACTCGATCGTCATGTTTCAACAACTTCCTTCATCGCCTTCTCGCCCTTGTCCAGCAATTCCACCTTGCCGTTCGCGGCATCGATGAGCTCCAACTCGCGAAGGACCTTCACGTTGTAGTGCACCCTCTGCCTGGAGGTTTCGAATTGCTTTGCGATCTCCGACTGCGTCATCGCCCCCTCGGCCCTCAGCAGGTCGAGTATGGCGTACTGCAGCCTTGACAGCACGAGCCGCTTTCCCGTCACCGGCGACCCGCTCAGGTAGAGCTGCCTGACGCGACCCTCGCGGACGGACTTGATGAATCCCAGCCGCTCAAGAACCCACAGATGATAGGCGAGGGTCCCATTCTTCAGGTCAAGGCTCTCCCTGACTTCCGTGAACATCATTCCCGGGTTCGCCTGAATGTATCCGTATATTCGCCCGCGAGTGAAGTGATCGAGGGCCCTCTCTCGTGATATATGATAGAAAAGCCCAAGGCCGACACCCAAGGAGATGGCGATGGTCAACGCAACCGGCATCCACGGGAAGTCGGTCACAAGGATCCCTTCTGACATGGCAAGGCTCGGACCGTCTTCGAACAGGATCTCGCCCGTCGTGGCGTCGATCCACAAATCGAGCTCCCAAGAGGACGCTCCATCCCCGCCGCCGAGTGTCTGACTGTCGGCCTGCGAGAGCGACCACCGCACATTCACCAGGTAGACAAAGCTCGTTCCGTTCCTGACGGTCACGCCCGCCAAGGTCGCTGCGGGGTCGAAGGCAGCATATCCGGACTCGGCCCGCTGAACGGCGTTGTCAAGAGCCAACGAGGGGTCGATGTTGGGCGGGAGCAGCACGCGATACCATACGTGGAGCGTGACAGAGACCACGCGGAGGTCGTGGAGACGGACTCTCATGGAGAGCATGTTGAAGAGGAAGGAGGGGCCCAAGTCCGTCGGCTCCTTCAGAAGCACATTGTCCTGCTCCTCACCCGACGGGGCGAAGTCATATGAGAGTTCTCTCTCGATGTTCACCTCTGCGTCTATGTCCGCCAGCCCGAGGTCGTTGGCGATCCTGTTCGCAACGTCCATGAGGTCGTCCGTCTCTGTCGAGTCGGCGAAGTAGGACGTGTTCCCCCTGAGCATCACCTCTCTCAGAATACCAGTCTCGACGTAGCGCGCCTCCACTCGGCCATCGACCAGGGGCAGTATGTACATCTCTCTTGCCAAGAGGAAATCGGGCAGGTCACTCTCGTTCAGCTGGACCCACGCCGGGTCCTCGGAAAAGCCGATCTCCGAACCCAGCTGAGTGGCGAACCAGGAGGTGAGATTGGCGGCCGCCTCTCGGCTCAAGAGGTCCGATTCAGGCCATACTACGACAGGTTCTCCCGCCACGCTCGAGCTGGGCATGAGCAGGAGAACCGCACATACGCCGATGAGGATAATCGCCTTGGCCCGCATCCGCCTTTCTAATCATCCTTGAAGGACTTAAGTAATGTGGTACAGTTTTTTGACAGCGCCCATGGGAGGCATGTCAGCGTCGCGGGTCCCAACGGACGTACCCATGGCAACGTTCTTATGCCCGCTCATATTCTCTCAAACGAGGACCGTGAAAGTGCCCGGTAACTGGAAGGTGAGCATCATCTGCGCCATCGTGGCCATGGCACTTGTCGCCGTCGCCCAGTTCGGGCCCTGGTACAATGTCAGCGCGGTGCACGAAGGCTCGGACGGCGAGCTGCTCGCGGAGCTGAGCATCGACTACAGGCTCGGGGACCTCACGCACCTGTGGGGCCAGCGGGAGGTCACCTACGAGCACTACACGGTCGCGTACTCGGAGCTGCCCTCCTGGGACACGCTGGGTGTCTTCGCGACGACGCAAGTCCTAGCGGCGCTCCCCCTCCTCTTCATTCCGCTGATGCTCGCCGCGATCCTCCTGTGCGCGCGGGGGAAGCTGGACCGCAGGATCGCGCTCGGTCTCGGCGTCCTGGCGGTCGTCTTCACCGTCCTGAGTCCCGCCTACTTCGCGCTCGCGCTGCCGGGTCCCATGGAGGAGGAGGCCAACCTGCTCGGCTCGCCGCCCGTGCAGGGCTTCTGGGGTTCTGACGTGGGCGCCTCGTCGACGGGCGTGGCGGGAGCCGAGGAGCGTGACTCCTGGGGACCCGAGGGGGGCTGGTACCTGATGATTATCGCATTCATGCTCTTGCTCGCGGGGACGATCGCCTCTCTGGGGTTGGGGAAGGAAGAGCGGGACTCAGAGCTGCAGGAAGGTTGAGAATCAGGGTCCGAAGGCCCGGAATCGGAATTGGTGGGTGTTGCCCGCCAAGGTCGCGAAGGCGAGGCTAAAGTCTGGCCGGTGTCTTCCGTACATCAATTCCTCGCGGTCGCGGGCCTGAAGGCCACTGTCCCGGTCGAGCGCGTCGAGGCCTTCGATGCAACAGCCCCGCCGAACTTCCTCAGAGTTCTGCAGGACTCCGATGTCCTTTTGGCGGGTCACGCCTACTGGGTGAAGGTGAACCACGACACGGTCTGGGTCATCTCCAACTAGGCGTCCCGCGAGGGGCCTGTTACAGTCCTTGAGGAAGCGGTTGCAGACGCCAAAAGACTTAAGAGCCCTCCCGTAATCTTTCGTACTGGAGGGAATCCCACGAGGAAAAGGCAGGTCGTCATGGGGCTCGTCCTTGTCATCCTTGCTTGGGTCATGCTGCTCGTGCTTCCGCGTGTCTTTGCGGAAGTCTCCCTTCTTCTGCTTTGGATAGCGGTACCCGTCGTATTCGGAATCGGGATGTTCATGTTCGCCTGGGGGTTTGTCGTCGAGCTGCATTAGCTACCGCAGTAATGAGGTCAGCTCTTGCGCTTTTCACATTTTGGACCGAAAAACGGCGAAGTTGTCGAGATTCCATTCTCAGGATGATACTCACAGTCGGACATGACCGAAGATATTAATAGTGCCCTCATCATGGGCAGGACGAACAAGGTATTGTTCGAGGTTGGGAGGTGGTAAAGTGGTACACTGTGATGGCTGTGACAATGATACCCGCAACTGTCCCGCTGACGGTAGTCCGCTTGGTGATCGGAGAGTAGATACGTGCAAGTCGGACTCGCATCCAGCAACGGAACCGCCAGTTGTGACACACTGTCCGTATTGCGGGGTGCGGTTTCCTTAGAAGAGCTTCTAGGGATCGAGGAGTACAAGACAGCCTAAGCCATTCAAAGCAGAGACTCTATTCGTTTGCCGAATACTTCAGGTCATCCTCTACCCTTTTGACCAACCACTGGATGTTCTGCTCCTTGAGTAGCTTTACTGCACGGTTTCCGTATTCCTTCGCCTTCTTCTTTTCCCCGCGAGCCTTCCAAAGAAGTGCGTAGTCCCAGCATACCATGGCGAGGAGATACTCCTGCTTCATTTCCTCGAGCATACCAAGTGCCTTCTCGAAACTCTCCTGTGATCTCTCCCATTCTTTCTGTTCCCTGAGTATCGCGCCTTCTACCTTCACGCAG
>JAGMCJ010000123.1 GCA_023129265.1 Thermoplasmata archaeon
AACATGATGAAAGTTATCACCAAGCTTCTCAGCCAGCTCTCGGGCAGCCATGCAGGACAGCATTGCATCTGACAGTTCCCCCTTGGCAAGGAACTCCTTGGCTCTTTCAACGTGCGAGCTCACCTGCAAGAAGCGGTTCTCTATCTTCTCCGCTAACTCAAGAGATTTGGCGGAGTGCTCGAGGGCCTTGTCGAGTTCCCCTCTGTATCTGTGGATCCTGGAGAAGTGTTGGTGGCATATCGCTTCGCCATGTTCGTCACCAGATTCTCTGACGATTGTGAGCGCCTTCTTGAATTGGTCCTCCCCCTTGTCGAACTCGCCAAGCAGCTCGTAGTAGGCACATCCAGTGGTGAATCTCAGCAAGACCATGGTGTGGAAGCTTCTGGTCTCCTTCGCCAGTTTTAGCCCTTCTTCCAGGTGGTGCAGGGCTTTCTCTCCATCTCCCAGATATATGTACGCAATGGCAAGACTCTTTCTCGTAGTGGCCTCACCATCCAGGTTGTGTGCCTTTATCCGAAGGTCGAGGCTTGTGAGCAGGTGGTCCTCTGCCTTGCGAAGGTCCTGCTTGTCGCCGTAGATGTAGTTCAGACCCAGCAAGCTGTGGACCTTTGCTTTGTCATTCTCCTCGCCCGGGAACCTCTCAAAGATAGTGAGAGCCTCATCTGCCTTTTTGCAGGACTCCTCGCACTCCGTCCTTCTGTGCAGAATCTGAGCCAGGGCAAGCTTACACTTTCCTGCTTCCAAGCTTTCCTTGTCCTCAACGAATCCATATGCATTCTCATACAGTTTGAAGGCATCCTCCACGTCGCCAGCTTCGTGGTGCGCTCGCCCGAGTTTCCTCTCGACCCGAGCAGAATCCTCCTTCTCTTTGACGAGTTCGAGTGCTTTCCGATAGTTGCCTTTCGCCTTCTCAGAGTCCCCGACAAGAAGATATATATCCCCGAGGCCTTCGAGCGCCTTCAGCCGCGACCTCTCATCGACCTCAAGTCCCAGAGCATTGGAGTACAGCCCTATCGCAACGTCATTTCGATAGCCGAGCCTGGCCCGTGAGCCCATGTCCAGCAAGTACGGAGCGATCTTGCCTGAGTACTTTCTTCTCTCTTCCGGTGTGGCTATCTCCGCGAAAAACGATCGGATGACTTCATGGGCTTCGTAGCGTCCGTCAGCTACCATCCTCATGAGGGACTTTTTCTTCAGCTGAACCAGCGTGTCGAAGTCAAGGTCTTCTTCAACGAACAGTGCGTCTGCCTCAAAGGGTCGGTCGAAGAGGGATGCGACCTTCATCATCTTCTTCTCGCTATCTCCGAGCTTCGAGTATATCTCCTCTTCGATGAAGGCTTTCATGTCCTTGAATGCTTCTGTTTTCATGCTATCTTCTCCATGTAGCTTGTCGCCAATTCGAGGAACAACGGATGACCTCCAGTCCTCTGATGAATCTCTTCATAATCATCAACCACGCCCTTGTTCTGCATCCATTTCTTGGCACTCTCGAAATCGATCCCTTTGAGTTCCATCTCCTTAACCGTCTTGCGGATCTTGACGTCCCTCCTGTCGTAGAAGGGAACCGCTTCTCTTGAAAGGACGATGATGTTCGTCCCATCCGCTTTACTCACTACATCCACCAGCATCGAGAAGAGGTCGAGGACACTACTATCTGCATTCTGGAAGTCGTCGAAGAACATCACGGAATTGCTATCGTCAAACTCTCTCTCGAGTAGGGTCTTCACGCGTGAAAGGTCCAGGGAGCGTCCTGAGCTCACATGCTCGTAGGTCCTGTACTTTCCGTTCGCCCTGAGGAACCTTCCTATTCCCAGGAGGATTGAGCTTGGATCGTCCCACTTGCGCGTTTGGTGCCACAGAACATTCCTTCTGTCCCTTATCTGGGAGCAGATGACCGAGGCCA
>JAGMCJ010000124.1 GCA_023129265.1 Thermoplasmata archaeon
GAGGTAGTTGTAGTAGGTGTCCGCATCCGTATCCAACCCGTAGTCGCTGTGCGGAGGCGAGAAGACGATGGGAGGCTCGCAGTCGAAATCGCCGCTCTGGTAGTTATTTGTCTGGTACTCATCTATGTCCGAATTGGTTCCATCCTCCAGGAGGATTTCAACATCGGCATAGTAGAACACCCCATATCCTGATTGGCATATCTCGCACCCGAGGAAGTGCAGGTCCACCTCAACGGGACCCGTGTTGAGGTATGTGTAGTTGGATGCGCTGGTGATGTAGTTGAATTGGCTCTTGTCCCACAGGTCACCATTCACCGTGTAGTAGCCCGACTCATTGACCTGTATTTCGAGTGAGACCCTGAGATAGTCGTAGTCTATGTCCCCGTCCATATCGATTCCCACGTCAGAATGAGGGGGGACGAAATAGGCGTACTGCCCCTCGAAGTCCGTGTGCGAGTATGTAGCGGTCGTATGAACACCCTCGGCGATGACCTGAGAGGAACCCTTTATTATTATCTCGAGTTTGAGCAGGTACGGCCCGTCGTAGCCCTTCATGCGGATCTTGAATCCGTACATCCTCAACTCCACGGTGTGATCTCCCTGAGAGAAGTAGCTCTGATTCTCGTCCTGAGCGATATACCACGTATCCGTGAAATCCTTGAGATTGCCCTCGATCTTGTACATGTCAGCCGTGTAGACCGTGATGTTGACGTTTGCCACTAGGTAATCATACAGCGAGTTCGAGTTCACATCAAGACCATAATCATAGTGTGGAGGATCGAACACCGCAGGTGGATGCTGGAAATCCGTGTAGAGATAGCTGCTGGTGAGGGCAGTATCCGTGTCCAGTGTATTCCACATCGTATCGTAGAGAGCGAGGTTCACTGTGTAGGGACCGTTCTCACCGCTGTTGTATATGTCGATGCCTTCGAAGTTGATTGGAATGACATGAGGCCCCACGGTCAGGAACTCGGTGATGATATCAGGGTACGTGATTAGACCTCCACCACTGTCGCGGAGGACGCCCTCAATGAGGTACGTGTCATCTTGGTCTATCTGGACCGAGGCATTGAAAACGAGATGGTTGTAGTAGCTGTCCCCATCCGTGTCATTGCCATAGTCAGTGTATGGCGGTGTGAAGTAACCACTTGCAGCCAGAACTGTGCCGGAAATCAGGAATGTGGGCACAACCACAATCACTCCAAACACGATAAGAGAACTAGTTCTGGTTCCCGTTGGCTCCCCCCTCATGATATTCTACCCACTTTTCTCTCAAATGCGGAAACTCTTTATTATTCCTTCACTACTTAATTCTTGTCCCAATCATGACACGGACGGCTCAAGAGCCCGGTTCACGTATGAATGGCTAACAATCTTTAAATAGAGCCAATCGGATGACCATATGCACTTGAGGAATGAGGCGAGGTCCTAGAATCGGGACCTTGTGTGCTTTCAAGGGGGGATAAGATGAAGAAATCCTTGACCAAAGGGGTGTTGAGCAAGAAGGGGATAGCCGCAATAGTTGTAGCGCTTTCATTCGTTTTCGGAACCGCAACTTTGACACTCGTTCAGGCTGGTTCGATTGAGAAGTCCTTTTGGGTGGAGATATACAACGACGGCGACATGATAGTGGAGCTACAAATCCACAACTACAACTACAATCCGAACCCGGACTTCGTGATCTTCCACGCCATATTGAAGATTACGAACAACTATATGGAGGACATCTACGTCAACAGCATATACGTCGAATCCTGGAGGGACCCTAAGGGCACGTCGGACAATCTGCTATATGGGGATGGAACGAGAACCGATATTCTCGTGCCAGCCGGGGAAACCGTCGTGAAGAGGCTCAATCTGAAGGCCTATCACTTCAGTGAGCTGATTGAAGATGAGGATGTCTTCTCCTACTATTCCATAAACTGGGTCCACGGGGCGAACGAGTACACGAAGTTCGGAATGTATGAAGAGAACGCTGCATTCTGGTGGCAAGAGCTATATCCTTTTTAGTCGAGTCCTCCCTAGCCCTGTTCTGAACGCTACCACAGCGAACAGTCCAACCGCGATTTTCGACATGCTGCCGGTGAAGAGAATGAACACCGTGTTGATCTTGTAGTTCGGCAGGAGATAGCCATCGAGCGCTGCGAGGGCGAAGACAGAGCAGAGAAGGAAGAGAACGGACATCGCGACGAGGGGAAGGACCACCCTCCCGGCCTTCTGGTGCGTCTGCGGGCCCCTTCCGTGGGACTTCTCCATCGCCCTCAGTCTCCTTCGCTCCAAGAAGAAGAGAGCCACTGTCGCTTCCAGGATGATGACGGCGAAGAGCGTCGTCGCGAGGTACATGTTGAACGACGTCTTCTCCGTGTACCAGATGTAGGTCGAATCGAGCCCCAGGTGGAGAGAGACGGCCAACGCCACGAGAACGGCGCTCCAGAAGATCCCGTAGACGACTCCCAGCACCGAGTTCCGTGACACAGAAAGCGAATCCCACGTTCTACTATTAAGCGTTTTCAGACGAGCCGAGTGGGTTCCATCCCGTTAGTCAGGATTCAACTCCTTCCGATTTGGAGGTTTGTCCGACATTCACGGTGCCATTCTTAGAAGAGCTATAACGATGGCCACTCCTATGGCTACCCCTATGCTTCCAAAGACGATGAAATATCCCTTGAAATTCGAAAAAGTATTGACCATCCGGTCCATCTTGTTCGAGAATGCGTGATACTTATCGACCACATCTCTGAAGCCCGCATCTATAGAAGCTAACTTCTCATACGATTTGTCGAGTCTTTCAAGAATCTGAGTATTCGTCTTTGTCTGTTCCCTGACGAGACCGATAATAACTCCATCGGGCGCTCGCGTTGCCTCGGCCATAGTTTCCCTCCGCTCCTTCAGTCAGGTCAGGTCGATTATGCAAAGTTCATTATTTAAATGTATCTCGGCCCTTATCAATTCTCCCCCATTGTCCCCCAGACAGTGCTCCATCTGACCAAATCTCCCCACCCATTCTCGAATGGTAGGCACTCTTGAGCGGACTCCGCCGGAGTGTGTGCGACGACTGTCATCTAGCATTTCCGAGAAGTATCCTAACTAAATTGAGCCCCAAGTGGAGAGAGACGGCCAACGCCACGAGAACGGCGCTCCAGAAGATCCCGTAGACGACTCCCAGCACCGAGTTCCGTGACACAGAAAGCGAATCCCACGTCCTACTATTAAGCGTTTTCAGACGAGCCGAGTCGGTTCCTTCACCTTAGTTAGGATTCAGCTCCTTCCGATTCTCTGGGTTGTCTGACATCAGAATTCTTCAGTATCCAAGACTCCTGGGGCGAACAGCGAAAAGGACGATATGGTCATCTTCGTCTTCATCATCACAGAACTTGCATCGTGCATCTGACTTCAGATAGTATTCATTTCCTCTGCACTCTTCGCAGATTCTATAAAGAACATAGGCACCGCCTTTTATTCCCTGAACTCCGACCTTCATGTGTCTGAGACCAGCAAAGCTGAGACCCCTGACCTTGACAACACCTTTGAGCATTTGGTATCGTCTGGGATTTGCTTCAAGCATACGCTTGACTTTTCTCTCTATCTTCCGTCTTGCATCCTTACGAAAAGACTTCAGGCCTTCCGCATAAGAGTCAAGTGGTATGAGGTCATATTGAGGCTCCATGGACATTGCCCTCTTTCGCGTCCCTGTAGGCTTTTCGAACAGTTGCCACGGCTTCCTCGTCGAAAGCCACTTCGAGCGTAGCCAACCAGTCGTCGCTGATCTTGAACTCCCTTCTCATTCTCTTCATCGATGGTCTGAAGAGAATCAGTTGTCTGTGCGGGATTTCTCGAATGACCATCTGTTTTCTGATTATCGGAACCATTAGCCTCATCCCATAGACTTCGTTCTTAATCGCCTCAGGTTCGACTTCCGCGAATTTGCCTATGATTGCATCAATGCTTCTCAAGAAAACCTCGTTTTCCTCGAATGCCTCCTTGCAGGCGTCCAGAAGCCCCTTTCCGTCTTTGGTGAGATACATTTTGTTGTTCCAGCTCTCCCATCTCAGGAAGTCATTTCGAGCGAGTTTGACCAAGTCATTGTTCAAGTCCGCGCTAAAGGGCCCTTGATCCCATCGGAAGAAGTTATAGGCAAAGGCTTTCAATCGTCTCTTGATGAGGTCTTTCTGTGCGAGAAAAACCATCTTCTGCACTTTGAGGTTGTCCTCCATGTTGCCTATTTCATTGGTCTTATCAATTAGATAGAGCAAGAGCAAATTGTTGACTACTCTGTCCTCAAACAATCGGACCGTCTGGCTTCCTCCTATCCTTATCTCTTCAATGCGTTTGGGAAATATATAGATTTTGTGAAAGACGAATCCGTGCCGTTAGTCAGGATTCAACTCCTTCCGATTTGGAGGTTTTTCTGACAGAGTCATTTCTTCTTGTTTTCTCGAATGGCCTCTGCAAGCTTGTCTGGCAAATCTGCAAGCCTCGAATCTATGCTGCCGAGCTTCGAATCCATGCTGCCGAGCTTCGAATCAATACTACCGAGCTTCGAATCTGTGCTGCCGAGCCTGGAAGCTATACTGCCCAGATAACGGGTTCCCTTAGATACCTGTTCCATGGTCGTAGACCCAGCGAAATATGTGAAGTCAGGCTCAACATCACAGGGATATTGCTGAAGATCTCCCACCTCGTATGCGTTCTTGTCTCTCGAATTGGCCAAGGGTCTTAGGTCCGCCTTCTTGACGCATTCCCAGAAGAGTCTGATACTTTCTTCTGGCCCTTTGACAATGACTTCCAAGTCGCCTTCAGCAGTATTCTTTGGAATGACCATGACTCCATTCTTGTTTGCCAACTCATATATCTTGGGCCTCGCACCTACGTTCTCCATTTCTCCATTTCTTTTGATGACGAACTTCATTAGAACCAATCCAATCCCTCCGAGTTCCCTCTTTCAGAGTAACCTGAGCTGAGTGCGATCTCCGATTCCAGAGGATCGAATTGGATGATATTCCTTCCCCTTCTCCCCCTAATGAGAGATAAGTCAGGTGAGTGATTGCTCTCAGTGTCTAAGAAGCTTTGCCATCTACTTAGAGCATCCAAGTCCACACCCCAAACAGCCCATCCCGACTCCATCAATGTGGCGTGGCGATTATCCACGGTGATAATCTCACGTCCCTGTAGCCGTCACTTGCAGTATATGACTGGAAGCACTATATATGATTTTTCGGCGTTTCTTACCATTAGGTGGGGGCGTCCCAACCAATACGTCTGCAAACCCAATTCTCACCTAGGGTGCTCCACGCGGTTGACCACCTTATCGGATCTCCCCACCCATTCTCGAATGGTAGGCACTCTTGAGCGGACTCCGCCGGAGCGTGTCCGACGACAGTCATCTAGCATTTCCGAGAAGTATCCTAACTGGGGTGAAGGAACCAGCTGGGTGAAATGCTTAAGTAGGGAAGTCAATACATGTCCAGGTGAGAGTGTGGAGGAAGAGGCACCCGCGTCGCTGAAGATTGTCGCAGCTCTTATGTTGACCCTCTCCGTCTTCATAGTCCTGGTCAACGGGTTCCTCGCATGGCTGTTCAGCGGGGAGCTCTTTCTGACCTTCACATCGGTGGGAATCATCGCCGTCGTTCTGCTGGCGTCAGGGATAGTGGAGTTCATCAGCGGGATCGGGCTTCTGAAGCTCAAGAAATGGGCCTGGTCCTTGGCCTTCTACTCCTTGCTGATCGCCCTCGTGATGTTCATAGCCCTGATAGTCAATCTCTCGATGATCGGCGCGATTCTTGGCGGTCTGCCCGGAGCTGGCACGTTCGCCACGATCGGAACCGTCATCCTGATCGGCCCCATCCTCATACACATATTCGCGATCGTCTTCCTATTCACGGGAGAGATCAGGTCCGTGTTCGCCCAGGATCAGTGAACATCGATCCACAGGTGAAGCGAGTTGTAGGCCTCCGACATGTCTCCGTCCTTGTACAGAAGGAACTCGAGCTTGTAGTCGCCGACATCCGCTATCGAGAAGTTTAACGAAGCCTCCCACATATCCTCGTGGTCCAGAATCACGATCTCTTCGTGCAAAGTCACTCGCGAAATCTCCACAGGCTCGTCCCTTTCCGCGCTGGTATTGTAGACCCATTGAATCGTCACAAGATCCTTCCTGACCGTGTAGCTCACGTTGGCGAACTCGTGATTCGCCACCCCGATGATGACGGTCGCGTTCTCGGTCGCGTTCAGCGAGGTGGGATAGTCCTCCGCCATGCCGCTCTCGTCCAGTATGTAGAACTCCGTGAACCTCTCTCCAACTCGCGGGACCGTGAGGGCGTAGACGAGGACGCTCACGGCCGTGATTATCGATATCACGAGCGCGATGGTGAGCACTTTGTCCAGCGTGGAGTACTCCTCCCAGTCCGGGATGGCTAGGTCCACGGTGAGCGCGAGCCTCTCGTCGACCGGGAGCCGCATCCTGCGGTAGTAGGCGGCCCCGCACATCAGGAGGATGAAGATGAAGATCGCCGCAACGGTGGTGGGCTCGAATATGCCCCACGTGTAGTTGAGCAGAAGACCGAGCAGGGGGACAACGGCGATCGAGAGGCCGAAGCTGAGGGCGACCCGCTCTATCCAATCTATCTCCTTCCCGCTCGGGAACAGTGCCGCGATGAGGGCGTAGCCGGGAAGGAAGAGGATGAACAGCAGTCCGAGGGCGATCCTGAGCGGCCCGCTCGCCGCCAGTGCGACGGCTATGACGAGAAGAATCGAGGATATTAGAATGACGAGAAGATCGTGCGGCTTTTCGCGAAAGTGAATCCTCAAGTGCGGCCTCCAGCTGAGGTTAGTATTTTTTTACGTTTATTTAGAACTATCGCGGAATCTGGGGAAAAAAGGCGAAACGGATATTTGGAGAACGCACATTCAGTCCTGTCCCATGTGGAGGAACAAAACGAGCAAGACCCGCTTAGAAGACTGGGCACCCTTCTCATCGACTTGACTCACAATCCCACGCAAGAAGGAGAATCACTGAGAGGACGGCTCTATCTCTTCAAGACCTCTTTAGCTGTGGGGATTGGAAGCTTTGGCACAAGAAACCTCGAAGGTTGTGATAACTGGTGGGACCTCGGGGATAGACGCATCTTCGTCTTCCAGATACAAACCAACCGCCTCTCTTAGGTTGGAAAGCGCCTCCTCCTGGGTCCGTCCCTGACTGGCTATGTCCAATTCCGGGCACAGGGCCACGAACCAATCGTCTTCCTTGGTGATGATGGCCGAGAGTTTTTGCATTCAGCCAATCATGGCGCTCAGAATAGATAAAGACTCCTTGTCGGGTGCAACGAAAGACTGGATTGACTGGGATAACGAGGAGAACAGCCTCCAATGACGGCATCAATGTCGTTGTTTTCGCTTCGCACAACCTCTCCGAGTGTATGACAAGAGGGCAAAACGGAATAATAGGAGATACCCTTTCAGTCCCGTCCCATGTGGAGGAAGAAGGTCGGGGAAAGACAAGAGCTGCTTTTCGCGTTTGCCTTTTTGGTTCTTGTGATTATCGCGGAGGCCGCAATCGCCTTCGGGAGCTTCTCGGCGGGATTGGTCATCCACTTGCTCACGCTCTTCGCCCTCATCTCCGTCTCCTCGATCGTGTACTCCTGGAAGCCCGAGCTGTCAAGACTTCTCGTCGCTTTGATCCTGGTCCCGCTGATAAGGATATTCAGCCTCTCCACCCCATACTGGCCCTTTTCCGACACGCTCACCTGGCTGGCAGTGATAAGCATTCCGATGCTCGCAGCCGCCCTCTCCACGATATACGTTCAGAAGCTGAAGAGGTCTGATTACGGATTCGTCCTGGGACCTCTGAAACGTCTCCCCATCCAAGTGGGAATAGTGCTTTTCGGCATCCCCCTTGGCCTCTTGGAGTACTTTATTCTCGTGCCAGAGCCATGGATTCCGGACCTTGTCGCGGGAACGCTGGTCCTTGCAGTACTCGCGATCCTCTTCGGGACGGGCATCGCGGAGGAGCTCATATTCAGGGGGATAATCCTTCACAACTCGTCTGTCGTGATGAGCTGGCCCGCGGCAATGTTGTACGTGTCCGTGCTTTTCACGGCGATGCACATAGGCTTCCTTTCCATCGTGGATCTGGTCTTCGTGTTCTTCGTCGGCCTATTCTTCGCCTATTCGGTCTACAGAACGCGGACGCTCATAGGTGTAATAGGATGCCACACGCTGCTCAATGTCGTTCTGTACTTGGTAGCCCCCTTCGTGTTCTAGGACTACAGAACTTCCCAGATCTTGGTCGCGACGATGACCATGAAAACAAGCATCAGCGACGCAATCGGAATCGTCAGTATCGATGCGAGGTTCCTCAGCTTCTCGTTGTTCCCTCCGCCCTCGACTTCTGCGGTGGACAGCTCCTTTGCGATGAGCAGGATTATCAAGGCGATGACTGCCACGACTCCAAGACCAGCGCCCATTGCAGCTGCGGACAGAACAGTAGTTGTGGTTACGGTCGTTATCAACACTTCCCCCCCGGTTAGGGGACCATACGCGCAGCCATACTTAAAAGTTTGCTCGGTTGTCGCGAGTATCTGGCGGAAATGGTTTCTGTGCCGTTCATACAATTCGACGGCTCATTCCTTGGGAAATCGAATGTCCCTTCTAATCGAGTGGAGCACGACAAACGCGAAGATAATCGAGACGATTGAGCCCAGGAGGACCTCCAGAGCAGCGATTGTGTTGATGTCGTGATGGGTCGACAGGAACCAGCCAGAGGATGGAATGGCGGCCGAACTGATCGTGATCAGGAAGACGAGGTGGAGCGCAGGGCTCAGCAGCCTCTTCCACATGCTGGAGGCGCGCTTTTCGAGGTGCTTGGCGGGGACATCAGCATCCTCCGAGAGAATCCTCGATTCGATCCTTCCCATGCACATGCTGCCATAGATGAGCATGAAACAGAGCGCGACGGTGAGTATGATGAGGGCGCATCCGTAGAAGAGGTATGACGTCTCCTCTTCGAGCATTCCCGAGCTCGACGTCAATCCAGCCCCAAGGGCGATGAACGAGATCGTCAGGAAGACCCCCCAGAATACGACCGCATGAAGCTTCCAGGACTCCATATCACGCTCGGATGAGTTCCCGCGATAATAAACTTTGGCGGGGCGTTTGCTCCAACGATTCCCCGGTATTCCTTCAATCTGCGTTTAGTACTCATCAGGGACACAGGCATCTCGGTACTCGGCCTTTCTTGAAACATGTAGGACCGCATTCCAGACACAGCTTGTTTGTCCTCTCCAGTCCCTAGGCTTTCTGGGCAAAGAGGACCGCTCTGGCCCGTTAATCCTCTTGTCATCAACTCAATTCAGACCCAGTAGCTTCAACGCAGGATTTCATGGCAAAGTACTTATGTCATCACGGGCATGTCATACTAGAAATGGCAGAAACGAAGGTAGCTCAAGGCTGGAGGATAGTCATTCCCAAGTCCATAAGAGAGAAGCTCGGAATCGAGAAAGGGGACAAGATGGAAATCACCATGAGAGGAAGGGACATAGTGCTAAGGCCCAAAGGAGCTGAGAGGAATCCACTAGACAAGATGTACGGAAGCGTGAAGGTTGCTGCGGAAGAGTCCCCCAAGAAGGAAGCGAGGAAATGGCTAGAGAAGGAGCCGGAAGATTCGTAGACACGAACATCTTTCTCTATGTCATTCAGGCTCACGAAGAATTCGGAAAGACATCGCTGGAGATTCTCAAGAGGATAGACAAGGGCGAGCAAGCCGTAACATCCCACATCAACGTCCTCGAGGTTTGTTGGTGGCTCGAGATGCACGATCAGGTCGAGAGGATTGAGGAACAGTTGAAGCGAATAAGGGCAGTATTGAACCTGGGGATTATTCCGCTCGAGCTCCGCGACTTCATGTCGGCCTCACGTCTTCGCAGGACCAGTCAGGTGCACTTCAATGATTGCTTGATGGTCTCGGTCATGAATCGGATGGGAATCACGGAGATATACTCCAACAATCGGGACTTCGATGTCTTTCGCGGAATCAGAAGGAGGTTTGAGTGAGTTCCACGGGTGTCTCGACTCCGGAACTCACGACTCCCCGACGCTCCCTGCAATCCTCTCTTCTCATACTCCCCCTCCTTTCAGGTCTCGCAAATCACAACTAAAGCGTCAAGAGTGAAGCGACCGTTTCTGGCCCCTCTCTTGAAATTCCCGCCCACCGCTTTCCTCAGCAACGACTTCCTCAACCCGCTGAACGGCTGGCGGGCCCCTTTTCCCCATTCTGATAGAGAAGATTGATTGTTGCGAGAGCGATGAAAATATCAGAAGGACATCCAGCAAAGGAATAAGTCACAAGCAGGCACTTTCGATACTATTTCCTCAACTCTTTGACTACATCCCTTGGCAACCTATCAAATCGTTCGTCCATATGTTTGAAACCAGCAGAGATGGTCTCTGCGAATCTCTCTCCTACGTCCTGAAGTGTCTCACTGATTCTCATGCCCATAGACTCCATTTTCGTGCCCAAGGTCTCCATTCTCATGCCCAAGGTCTCCATCCCCGTGTCCATGGACCCCATCCTCGTGCCCATGGACTCCATAACGTTGACGCCTTTCACGAGTTGCTCGGTATGGAAGTAGCCAACAAAATCGCTTATCGTCATTATCCTTCCCTTGTATCTCCCGACCTCTACATGGAAACCTTTTGGGTTGCCCTTGCCCATCTCTATGATAGTCTTGACGTAGTTGTCGACATCCTGGGCTCTACCACCTACGTAGGCCACAACCGTCTTCTTATCTGGAAGGTTATCGGTGAAGAAATGAGTTATGCATTGCTTCCGTGCTTCCTTCAAAAGGCAAAGTCTAAAGTCAGCGTCTTGAACCTTTCGAGTTCCTTCTCGGATCACCAATTTGACCTTCTTCATTCGTAGATTTCAACGGACTTCGGCTATTTATAATTGCCATCGCTTTTGTCAGTCATCCGCCGTTCACTGCCGCCGACCCGCCTCCTGACAGCATGCCATTCGTTTCCTGCGCTCCCTTTGTCAGCTCAAGACTGTAGCTCGGACAGAACCTGTCGGCGGGTCTCACGACGGACCCGCATCTCGGACATCTCTGCATCGTCTCTTACCTCCTGATATGTGATATGTGGCCAGACTCGCGCTCCCTCTCTGCGATTCCGTGAAGCATGTCTACGCCGGTTCATAACCGTCTTGGCGATAAATGGCTCCCGCTGCTCCACCGGCCCCTCCTATCATGGCTTCAACTCAGGACCGGCGGCTACAGATATTCCTCAATGAACTCGTTGCGGAAGGATCCCCCAAGAAGGAAGCGAGAAAACGGCTGGAGAAGACTCTCCAGGATCCGTAGACACGAACATCTTTCTCTCCGATTTCTAAAGGTAACTACGACCTAGTCGCCTAGATGTATATTCTCTTCTCACACTCCCTCCTCTTCATTTCCGGACGAAAGCCACGACACGATGAGACCCAACAATCTATGAGGCGTTCCTATCGCATCAGCATGATGACGATGAGAGCAATGAACCCCACAACAACGGACACTGTCAGGATCCAAACGAAAGGTTTGAGGTGTGTGGCTATCTCCACGAACTTGGACGACTGCTCTATGTTCAATCCAGCCCAATCAGCATCCCAGTCTATTCCTCTATCATAGATTTCAAGCGGTGTGACAGCGACCTTTCCAGGCCTTATCAGTCTCTTTCTAACGTCCGAGTAGAAGTAGCTCACGTCCTCTGCCCGTCCTTCAACCACGACTTTTACACCCGCTCGAGTACCTCGAACCTTACCGCATTCCTTGATCATATCTCGGTAATCTTTGTCACCCTCTTCCACGTTGGCCGAACTCACACGCACGCTGTATTTCGATTGGACGCTTGTGAGCTTGGGTCGGAAACCCACCCCTGTCACCTTCTCATCCCGGCAAATGAAGAAGTACCTCCTTACTTTCTGGTCGACGTCCGCTTCTGCGGGCAAGACCTTCTCAGTTTTCCCGTCCATCCCAATGTCCTCGCGTCATCTGCAGATGTACCATCATGTATTTTGACAGATTTATAAAACGATTTCGATTTGGAAATCATTCTTCCGCTCCAAGGGAGTCCTCCGATCCTCTCTCATTATCCTGGCTTGAACAACTGGGAGATCAATTCCCTGCAACTCTGAAGGATGAACTCCGCATCCTCGATTGCATCGGGCGCGACCTCCTCGAAGTACTCGACGCCTACCCTCCCCTAGAAGATGCATCGATTCGCATCACAGCGATAGATATGCACTGGTTCTCGACGTCATTCTTCCAGGAGCTTCTCTATCTCTGAAATCATATCTTCGACGAGGCCCAAGCACTCCATCACTTCCTCTCTCGATATCTCTCTTTTCTCATTCCCGATTTTGACATTCCCGTAGAAGTCAACGTTCCTAACTTCCCAGAGGATGTCTATCTTGTCCCTATAGTCGGCGAGCAATTCTTTCGCTCTTTTTCTCCTCGCAAAATGAGTTGTCTGCTCCTGCCCATTGATCTTTTCCATTAGGGCTATGGTCGCCGATTCAAAGGCCTGATAGGCCAGGCCAGCCACGCCGTAGATATCTCCTCGTTCACTGATATCTTTGGCCGAAATCAGCAGGTTCTTTGCCCTTCTCAAGTCTATGTCAACCATATTCGGTCACCCACCTGAGAGATCTCAGTTTCCAGCCTTTCGATCTCTTCCTCCACATTCATGTCCTCTTTCACGAGAGCTTTAGGAAGTGTGGTCCTCCTCTCCATCAGTGAGATTATCTCTGCCAAGGAAGTCGTCAGGACCTTATGAAAATACTCTCTTGCGTCGCCCTCAACTGTTTTCATCCTATCATTGAGCTTCTTCGCCTCATTCAGTCTGTAGATCAGGTACGACTTGGGAAAGCTTCTCAACTCCTTCTTCACATCGAAGACGTATCTCCTGCCCAGGAGAGGTATTCCGCTCAGTATCGCATCCAACACAACGAGGTCATCGAGTCCATGGAACTCGTGAGGGGAGTAGAAATGAAGCTCGAATCTGTACTCGGGAAACATCTCCTTCGCTAGACTCTTCATCATCTTTGCTGTCTCATCATCTCTCAGGACCGTCAAGAGGTCCACATCGCTCCATTTCTCAGCCAACCCTCTCGCGACGCTGCCGAAGAGAATCAGAGTGTGGATATTGTCCCTATCTATCCTGCTTGTGAACAAGTCCAACGCGTTCTTGAACTCAGGTTTTATGTTCATGTATTTCTCTGCCGCCACGAGTTCCCACACCGGCATCGAAAAGGGACAGGAGGTTTCCGCTTGGTGTAGCTTCTTCTTTCCCGACTTGATAGTTCTTGCCAGACCCAGTTCCTCCAGTCTTCCGAGGGCTCGGTAGACGTTCGATTTGGAAGTGCCTGCCTTCCTTGCGATCTCTGTTATGCCAAAGGCCATTTGCGGATTATCGAAGATGACCCTGACCACCTGCCAGACAGTCTTTGAGCCAAAGTACTCGAGGTACTCTTTTTGGGACATACGTTCCGATATTAGTACTCATCAGGGATATAGGCATTTCGGTACTATTCTAGGAACGCTTGTTCCATTTTTGGTACTCAAGCCTCAGCCCGATTCTTTCTTGACTTCAAATACATCGACGACAAACTTCCTGCAATGCTGAAGGATGAACCCCGCATCCTCGACAGCATCGGGTGCGATCTCCTCGAAGTACTCGACGCCTATGCCCTCCTCGAAACCGTATCCCGCGAGGGCCCTCTCCGCCGCCAAGCTGGCCAGCTTCTCAGCGATATCCTCGACCTTCCCGCTGAAGTCGGAAGGCAGGTCCCCCCTTCCCTTCAAGGTCACGAACACGTCCGAGACGTCGTGCTGCTTCGGGAAGTCTATGCCCAAGGAGATCAGGACGGCCTTCGCAGCATGCTCGGAGCACATCTGGGCCGAGTAGACGGCATCGTCCCACCTTGAATCGGAAAGAGCCCTCTTGGCACCTTCGATCCATCTCTCGGACCGCTTGAGGGCGAGGAGGGCTATGTCGAGGGTGCTCAAAGCTCGAGCACCTCCCCCGCCTTCAGGTCGCCGAGGACCCAATAGTGGCCCACGGAGGGGATCTCTATCCTCCTCGCTCCGATGTCCCTCAGTCTCTCCTGGAACCTCCCGATGAGCTCAGTGAGGAACAATTCCCGCTCGAAGACCACGATGCCCTCGGTGAGAGCGTCGAGGTACATCCTTCTGAAGCGCTTGGCATCCTCCGCCTCAAGGGGGTAGACCTCCACCACGGGATAGTAGCCCATCGAGACGCTGTCCTTGTACTCCTGGCTTCCCCGTAGCTCCTTTCTCAGCTCTATGATTTCCCTCAAAGCGGCTCTCTTCGACCTCTCGAATCTCTTCAGGACGATTAGGAGATCTATGTCGCTGTCCTTGTCCCAGTCTCCCCTTGCTACCGAGCCGAAGAGAAGCAATCCGATCAGGTTGTCTCCATATCTTTCAAGGAGCTTCTCGCAGAATCGTCCGATGTAGGGTCTGAAGGCTGGATGCGGGATTTTCTCCACGGATATCGGTGGCAGCGGGCTGATGATTTCCTGGAGCTCCCTGACGTGAAAGAGGGCTTTCTCACCTCTATCATTGAGGCGGTAGAGCCCTCCTCTTTTCTCAACGAGGCCCAATCGGATTAGGGCTTTCAGCTTCGAACTCAGGGTCCTCGGATTCGGGACGACCCGCTGGAGTGTGCCGAACCTCTGCGTGCCCTTCTCAAGAGCCAACAGCAGTTTGACGGCTCTCTGGTCAATCACAATATTCACTATACTATCCTATAGTATAAATCCATCGCTATATAGTTGGGACATCCGGCGGTATGAACCAGTCATCCGATCATTTTGAGCAATCTCCTCAGATCCAAGGGCTTTATCAATTTGCTCGTCGCCTCGAAATGTTTGTCATCAGTCAACACATGCTTGGCATTGGACACTATTCCAGTCGAGCATATCAGGGCATCGGCGGTGGGGATGTCATAATGGAGTCTTATCTCTCCGGCTCTCTCTGCTATCACAGAGGTAACATCCACTATTCTCAGGTTGGAGGATTTCAGTTTCCTTATGGTATTCCTCATCCTCCTTTCGTCTTTGGACCCCAGGATCTTCACCAACTCTGTAAGGCTGATTACGGATGCGATCGCATCAATCTTTTCGTCATCGATAGCTACAGCCAGCCTCTTGAGTTTTTCATCCGCGAGGAGGGCGGCAATGTACATGGTGTCTATGAGCACCTTCAAAACGAATCCCTCTCATCCCCGCCAGCGCTCTCTCAAATCCTCTATTTCTCTCCTCACCTCATCCAAATCCATTTCCCAGGTTCCACATAGGTTGACTAGCTTTGCAGGGACGATCAGCCTAATGACGCCTTCCTCCTCCTCTATCTGAAGCTCCTTTCCTGGCAGGATCGAGTACTTGCGCCTTATTTTGTGCGGAATGACTATCTGTCCCTTTGAACTTACCTTTGCCCGCATCGTTTTACCCCGTTCTACAGAGTAAGATATGTGCTGCCGAGTATAAAACACTGTCCATGATTTCCGGATGTGGGCGCCCGCGCGGCTATCCTGAACTTCGATCCTTCCTGACACTCCTCGCACTCGTGCGAGGCGCAACACTTCCTCCACGTGCAATCCTCTCTTCTCACACTCCCCCTTTTTTCTCGTGAATGGACTATCGTGACCCGATGTCTTATTAGTGCATACACGGGCTCTGCGAATGTCTAAGTAGTACAAGGAATACATATGATTGTGGGAAGGATCACCTGCAGCGAGCATGCGAGAAATCGCATGATTCTGCGAGGCATATCATCTCA
>JAGMCJ010000125.1 GCA_023129265.1 Thermoplasmata archaeon
CCTGATCTCTCTGAACCAGAGAATCATTTTCTCCTCACGTTTCATCTTCGAATCCTCCTTACTGGAGCAACCAACCACACATTTCGAGCACCTATTTATCTCTTGCTGAAGAAGTTCTAATCGAAACCGAGTTCTGCCATCCTCAAGGAGGCGCGGCTTCCCTCCATGAAGCGGTAGACCGCTGCATGCTTGCTTCCCTCCAAGAGCATCTCGACGGCCTTCTCCGCTACCCCGAGCTGAACGATATCGCCAATCAATCCGACCGTATTGCCATATATAGAGACGTCGACACCAGTGAGCTCCTCGACGAGCCTTCTTGTCTTGCCTCCCGTTCCGATCAACCGCGCACGGACCTGCCTGACCCTCTTCGGGTTCTTGCCTGCGAAGTCCCTGACATCGAACATCCTGAGGAAGATATCGTCCTCAAGCAGGCGAAAGGCCCTTTCCTCGGAGAACCCCCTTCCGATGGCCTTGACGATGTCCTGGACCGTTAACGCGTTGGATGGGTCCTCGGCCTGCTTCTCGTCAATGGTGACCTCACCGTTCTCGGAGTCGATCACTACCTTGACTCCCGTGGCATCTTCCAGCTTCTTCTTGGTCTCGCCATTCTCCCCGATGAGCACACCGACTCTCCTCATAGGTATCTTGACGTAGAGCATCATTCACCCCTCACTCGCTTGATGACGCCCTCGAGGTCTGCCTCCACTCCGAGCTTCACGAAGTACCTGGTGATGTTCGCAATGTCCCTCTGGAACCACTCCTCGGCCATCGCGTGTTCAAGGGGAACGCCTTGGCCCACATCGATTATCACGGGCGTGTCCCCATCCATCAGAATGTTGTACTCGCTCAGGTCGCCGTGCACGAGGCCGACGTCGTGAATCCTCCTCAGGTTCTCCACAATGTCATCGAAGACCTCCTCTGGGGAGTTGACGAATACGTCCTTCAGAAGGGGTGCTGGCATCTCCTCGGTCCCGATGTACTCCATCACGATCATATTGTTGAGACAGTACAGTGGCTTGGGCACTCGGACCTTGCCAGATGTCATCCTCTCGAGGTTGCGGTGTTCCTTCCTCGCCCACATATGGATGACCTTCTTGCGGTTCTTCTGGACACCGCCGAACCTGGGGTCTCCCACGATGTACTTGGAGATGTGCTTGAACGTGGCCGTCGATATCCTGTAGACCTTCAACGCGACGCTTCCGTCGGGCCCGGAGCACTTGAAGACATTGCCCTCCTTGCCCGTGGATATGGGGAAGTCCACCGAATCGAAGATTCCCTCCTTGAACAACTTGTAGACGGACATAAGGGTCTCCCGGTCGAACACCTCATCGAGGGTCTTCCGATCATCGGCATCCTTCACTCTCATCCGCCATGAATCGACCTTCATGTCCATCCGTCTCAGTTTCTTCTCGTCCACCATGGGGTTTCTCCCTGGTCACACTCGGACAATCTCTCGCTGATGAGAGAAAGCCAATGCATCTAAGCTGATGAAAATATTTAAGCTATTGTGCTAGAAGATATCGACAAGCTCTGGAATCTTCCCCCTTCGACTGAGGTGGGTCGCCTGAGTCCTCGTGTACCTGTACAGTATGTTCGCCTTCTCATCCTGGAACTCCCACGGCAGGATGATCAGGAGATCGCCCTCGCGTATCCACATCCTCTTCCTGAGCTTTCCCGGGATGCGGCCGAGCCTTGACTTCCCATCCGCACACGCGATCCTAATCTTCGACGCGCCAAGGAGCTGATCGGCGATCGCGAACATCTCCCCGGATCTCACCTTGGGGAGCCTAACCCTGACCATTCCTTCAGAACCGCCTCTTCTGTTGGCTCCCATTCGTTCGAAGTAAAGGTAATAGGGCTATAAGCGTTTGGGTCATGACTCTGGCGGGGTCAGAGTTCGAAAAACCTACCGTCCATTACGGCGACCCCTTCGGGAATGGTCACTCGCGCATCCTCGACGTAGCCAAACCAGTAGACGACCAGTCCCTCCCCGAACATGGACCGGTAGGGTTGCAACTGTCTCTTCACGTGCCGTTTGAGCTCAACCGGGTCCCCGAATGTTGCCTTGGACTCTATCCACATCCGGTCGGAGCCGTCCAACCTGAGAGGTTTGCGGAAAAGGGCGTCCGGAGTCTTTTGGAACTTGCCTCGAAGCTCGGCTTCGGTCCTGTACTCGATGTTCC
Organism: Thermoplasmata archaeon; assembly: GCA_023129265.1. Lineage (GTDB taxonomy): Archaea > Thermoplasmatota > Thermoplasmata > RBG-16-68-12 > JAGMCJ01 > JAGMCJ01. Next base: position 2,184 of record JAGMCJ010000125.1, read on the forward strand.
TCTTGTCCAACCAATCGTTCAGTTTGGCTTCTCCCCATCTGCCCCTCTCCCTCTGTCTCTCGATACCTTCTGGAGAGTAGACGAGATCGGCCTTGCACGCATTCATGATGTCTTGTCTGAGCCTGTTGTCCCTGATGTCTTCGGGCTTTAGGGCCATCTTCCAGAAGCGCTTCCGGGAGATCTTGTTCTCCTGCATTATCAGCAGGGCAGTGAGAATGGGCGGGAATGAGAACCTCTCGGATATCTGACGAAAGGACTTTCCGCTCTTCCAGAGATAGAGCATCTTTGGTGCCCTTCTCTTGACCTTATAGAACCTCCTCGTAGCATCCCTGACAACGTTCTGTGTGTAGAGCACCATGAGCAGTTCTTTGTCCAACCCGCTGTTCTTGGCGATGGACTTCACGTCCGAGGGCTTCTGCAAGCGGCTGGAAAGTTCTCTGTATTCCCTGTACTTCATTTCTTGCACAGCCTGAAAGCTATGTATGGCCAGATTACGCCACCACCTATTTCAAGCTTCCGAGACCGTTCCAGATGTCTCACCAGGGGCAGGGGAAGATAGAAATAGTCGGTGAAGGATTTTCGAGAAGAGATGGCTAGCGAAATCACGCGGATGATATCCGACACCGCCTATCAGGCCTACGTCAAGAGGCTTGAGATGCAGGTCGAGAGCGGCAAGATTCCCAGACACATCGCAATCATCATGGACGGGAACAGAAGGTTCGCAAGAGACCTGGGCATCGATCCCAACGTCGGACATGAGAAGGGAGGAGACAAGCTGAAGGAGGTTCTTCAGTGGTGCCTCGATGTCGGCGTCAAGGTCCTCACGGTCTATGCCTTCTCCACGGAGAACCTGAAAAGGAGCAAGAAGGAGGTCGATCATCTCATGAGCCTCTTCGCGGAGAACTTCAGGAGGATCGGTGAGGACGACAGAGTCCACGAACACGGCATAAGGGTCAGGGTGCTGGGACAAAGGGATCTTCTCCCAAAGGACGTGAGGGAGGCGATAGAGTATGCGGAGGAGATGACCAAGGACTACAGCAACTACTTCTACAACATCGCCATCGCGTACGGAGGTAGGGAAGAAATCATCACTGCCATCAGAAGCCTCGCTCAGGACGTGAAGGATGGGAGAATCTCGGTTGACAGCATAGATGAGAAGATCTTCGCGTCCAAGCTGTACACGGCGGACGTTCCGGATCCCGACCTTATCCTGAGGACCTCGGGGGAGGAGAGGATAAGCAACTTCCTTCTGTGGCAGCTTGCCTACAGCGAGCTGTACTTCGTCGACGTATACTGGCCTGGCTTCAGAAAACTGGATTTCTTGAGGGCGATAAGGTCCTACCAGATGAGGCAGCGGAGATACGGCGAGTAGTCAGATTATTATCGCATCCGACGCCCGGAGAACCCTCACTCTGGTCCTCAGCTTCCTCTCTCTGACCGCCTTCTGGAACTCCTCGGGGGTTCCAGGGGGTCGAACCTCGCTTTCCCCGATGCGAGCGGGGTGCCAATGGATAGGGACGGCGGACTTGGCCTTCAGGCGGGCCGCCGCGTCCGCGGCCTC
>JAGMCJ010000126.1 GCA_023129265.1 Thermoplasmata archaeon
TGGGACTATCAGGACGACGTGCTCATGCTCAAGTTCGACCGCCAAGCACTGATAGCCATCCTGGAGGTGGGCGAATCGGTGGAGATTAGGCTGAGCGGGAAGTGGGAGGACGGCACTGTCTTCGAGGCATACGACAACATCAGAGTCATCGATCCAGAGAAGTAGAAATGTCCTCCTTCAATATGAAGGACGACATTACTTGTCTCACGTGAGTAGGACAGTTCCCGAAAACGCGGCATAACAAGAGGAAAGTTACCACTCGTGTAGCCGGAATCTGACAAAGAACTGGGACGGCGAAACAAGTTCACCAGAACCGCTCTGGGAGACTCCCCTATCCACAACCCGTGTGTGAAGCTATCTGTGAAGTGTTTTCCAAACCGAGAACTCACCAAGAGCGCCCTGATCGACCTCGATTCCTATCGGGTCGGGGGCGAGCCTTGTTGACATTGAGGGTTCGACCCTTCATGTCCTTTCCGTTAAGGCCCGTGATCGCTTTCTCGGCCTCATCATCAGTCGGCATCTCAACGAATGCGAATCCTCTCGATTCGCCGCTGAGCTGGTCAGTGATGATTTTTGCCGATGCGACCTCTCCGAAGGCTTGGAAAGCCTCCAGGAGCTCGGTCTCGGTGACCTCATGTGGTAGATTACCTACGTATATGTTCATTCTATTCCTCTTGCGTCTCCCTTTCACTATTAGTCCAGAAAACGTCTTGGGGCTCTCAGTACAGTCATAGCGCTTAAGGCTTTGGTAACGCTGGTTGGCACCGGTCTCCATCCCTATTCCTGTGCTGGCACCGTGGAACAGAGTCTCTGAGAGGGATTTCTACCGCCCTTGGTCAGTTCCCCACCACTGCCTGCTAATCCCCTGCCCACATGAAATCGTTTCAGGGGAAATGACAGACTTCCCTATGATGTGTGACATTTCACGAGAGACGTGATGGCATAGTGTCTCTATTGAGTACTCTGGGAGGACTCCAGCAGAAAGCGAAGCGGATGGCCATGGATTCCAGGGTACTGGATGCTGGATTCAACTGTGAGAATCATCACCTTCTGACTTGGAGATCTTCCTCCAGATGAAGGCATAAGACACAAATGCGCAGATCACCAGACAAATAACCAAGGCGAGGAAGGGTTTGTACATTGTGCCAATAGCTAGTATCACCACCAAAGGAGTCATGGGTGCGAATAGGACAACGATTGCATGTTTGACGTATCTTGGCTTGCTGGTAATCTCAGCTAGGCCAAAGAAAGCGAAGAAGCCCAGAAGGGATAAGGCTGTCACAAGGATCGACACGGTGAAGGCCGCATGAGAGAAGCCTGCGAGGACATACGCCGAACCCAGCACAAAGAGCATCGCCAGAACTCCCATGATGACATAGCCATACCCTATTGCTCTACTTCCCTCACCTGCGATGATCCTGTCTAAGGGGAGTCTCTTGTCGAGGAAGATTGCTTCAGCCTGCCCGTGTGAAGCACGCCAGGCCTCATAACTCTCTTTGATACCTTTCGCGATTCGATTGTCCACAAACAAGCGGTGCCTACCGCCCTTGGTCCTGAACAGAAGTATCTCTCCTGTCTTGTTCAGATGCCAATCATCCAACGATCGCACTTCTACGGGAGGTTCGACTTCTTTCCACAGAACTCTCTGTGTCCTGGCCCCACTGTATAGCAGGAGAGCGCTATCATCCAGAATCCTCACATGATATGGGACGAAAAACCGGTTTCGGAACACTGATGTCAGGACAAAGACGATGGGCATTAGGGCTGCAAACATAAACATGAACATGGCTGCTGGAAGAACTCCTTGCAGGAGTGCAAGTCCGCCGAGGACGAAGCAGAATGCAATCCAAACAGCTGAAGCCGTGTTCAGAGTCTTGCGTTCTGCATTGAATTCATTGTTCCTGAGCCAGGGGACATCTCCTTCGGACGCAGCTCTCCCTCCGGAAGGTGTCGACAGAAGTTGCTGGGGCACCGTTCTCAGGGCAATACTCCTGAACGGTATTATCCTTTACCCCGCCAACCACAATCGTCGCGCTTCTTTTCGGTCTGCGACATTGCGGAGTGGACAGATTGGGTTGGGTGAAATGGAGCTGATGTCCGATTTCTACTTATACCCTGACTGAGAATAGATAATCGACGGACATGAAAGATGGGATTCTGACGTTCGATGACGGTCTTATGAACTGGGCCAAGAGATTCTGGAACCTCTATGGAGACCTGACGATAGATGACCTCACAGTCGGAATTGCCAAGCCTCTCGCCGCCGACGTCATAGAGGGCCTTGAGCTGATAGCACCATATCTTCCCGAATCGATGCCCGAGATTGGTCCAATAGACTGGAAGTCTGAATTTCGGCCCTTCGGCAACATGCTCAGGGTTATGTTCGCTCCCATTTGGTCCGAACTTCTCCTCGGTAGGGGGTTGCGTATTGCGGAGATTCAGCAGGTTGCTGCACCAGAGCTGTCAATTCGACATGTCCGACGAATAGCCAATGAATCTCCTATCTGGCCCCTCCATCCCGACCCAAGTCCTCCAAGATACCTGCCATGCAGATTTGGGGCCCATCCTCGTAGAGTGGATGGGAGGCACAGGTATTATCGGCTGGGATACGACTTCGACTCATGTGCCTCAACTCTCTTCCCCTTCGGAATGTCGCAACCGCTTCAGGTCTTTTGTGAGACCTTTCTTGAGGAAATGGGAGGATTGGACCTATCCTCTGCAGGAAATGCTACTGTGCAGATACTCCGTGCAGTGATGGTCAATTCATCTGAAGACCTAGCTGATATGATAGTGGATCAAGCGGATTCGCTTCTCAGTATCCCCTCTCGGATGAGATCCCTGGCGACAGACAGTGAGCAGCTGCGAGCCATCCGGCAAGTCCAGAGGGCTCACAGCGAGTTTCGAGAGGGAATCCAGGAAGAGATGCGTGAGCAGCTGATTCGCGGTCTTGGGGAGGGATGGAACGTATGACCCTCTCGCAGGATGCCATCATCAGGACCTTGACTCTCGGAGCCGCAATGTCGGGGGTCCGGCGACGACACCGCCACGAAGCCCACCCCGTAGCCAGCGCCCTCGGGGTCGCCGGATTTCATCAAGAATCGACAGAAGACATGCAGATCGGGACATTCGAGGCGACGGAAGCGGGGATAGCCAGACAGTGCATGTATCGCTAGGTCAAGATTGATACGTTTTTTTCGGCCAGCGTCCCCCCAAGACTGGTTCAAGTTATATGAGAGCCTGACCCATTCAACATCCAGAATCGCCCCACACCCAGTGCAGAGCCTACCTGTGGCTTTGGAGCACATCCGACAGCCACCTTGCATGGTCTTTTCCATACGTTCCAAACCATTATCGGTCTGAATCCCCTTCGGTCCATTCCACATGAAGAATTGTCACTCAATCACATCCATTGTGTGATGAGTGCTTTCTCGAGTCCCTCAGAAGCCGATCAGAGAATGACCAAAAGCAAGAGAATGCATCATGAATGGCAAGTTCTCCAGGGTCCTCGAGCATTCATTCAATTCGTCAATCCTTTTTCAACCCTTTCTTCTGAGATATTCAGAAAAGAGTGGATCGACCAATTCATAGCTTCCATCGTCTTTCCGCAAGATACCCTTTCTCAGCAGACTCCTTATCCCGTAGTAGATATTCTGCTTCGTATCATTCAGCTCAACGTAAGGGGAGGCGCCCTCTTTTGATGCCATCAGCCGGCAGATGAGAAGCTGAAGCGGAGCGGTCCTCGACAGGGAAGACCATAGGCCCTCAAGATAGCTTTGCTGCATCAGCGAGGCTTCCTCAAAGGCATCATTCACCTGCTCGATTCTGATTTCCTTCCGACCTCTGACACGATAGTACAGAACCTGGCAGAGAAGTTGTGTGTAATACGGATGACCCTCTGTTAGATCTAGTATTCTCGAAATGACAGCAGGTGACGATTCTATGTTTTCGGAAGTGAAGGTTCTCTTGATGTATCGAGAGAAGGCTTGTCTGGAGATTGGGGGCAACTCAACGGGTGTGGCAAAGCCGTAGAAGGCCTCCTTTCTATCCCTGAAAAGACTGTCCATTACTGATTCTTGACTTCCCGAGAATATATACACGATAGATTGATGCCTCTGGAACTTGGCCCTCATCTTCTTTATCAGATTCCCGTCCATCTTCTTGAGGTCCCCAAACTCGTCGTAAGCAAGACACATCTTCTTCTTGTGCTTCGAAGCAAAAGTATCCGGAAAGTCAAGGGCTTCGTCGAGTAGGTCCGCCGGTCTTCTCGTCTCACCCGCAAAGCTAAGGACGATCTCGTAGCCTTCTTCTGTGACGTGCTTCAGCTTCACCGCGCGCCTCAATCTTTCAATTCCTTCCTTTGCAGCTCCAATTATCCGTTCACCGGAGATTCCGCGGTTCTTCAGTGTAGTCTTTACAATCATCTCGGCCAGGTCGACAGAAGTCGTCGCACCGAAGATGTCCACATTCCCAACAAACCAGCCTCGCCTCCTGAGCCTGCGAAGCACTTCTAGGAGAACGGATGTCTTTCCAATCCTCCTCGGGCCTGAAAGCACCACACTCTGGCCATTCCCTATTAGAGAGAGTATCTTCTTGACCTCTTTTTCTCTGCCAACGAGATGTCTTCCTGTGACGGGCCGTCCATAGGGGAAGACTAAATCCTGCATGGTGGTGTGTACCAGAGGCCGAGTATATCTACTTTACTACAAATACACTTTACTCCTGGGTAAAGGTGGGACTTTACCACGGCGCCGCTTTACAACGCAATCCGCAGACGGTCCACTCGGTATTTCAATACGACTCTCGGCACTCCAGGAAACCCGCGATTTCGACTTGCTGGCCTTCAATCGATGCGGTTCACATCTACTGGTTCCATATCTTCTTGGCCATTTCGACACTCGGCTATGGATAAGGGAGGTTGTGAAAAGCGAGAAGGCCCATTGTTGGCGTTGGAATCATCCTGATACTGGTGTCGATTTCCTTGTTTCTTCCAGCTCTCTTCTACCACGGCCTCGCCCTCCTTCTCGGCCTGACACGTCCGATCTTCTTCTTCATGGCATCCTGTTGGTCGTGAAAGGCATGACGCTGAAGTGATAGCGGCTGGAGTCTAGTCTCTTCGCCTCCACTTGGTCACGAGACGAGTTCGAATCTCCCCATCAGGAGCGAGGCGATCTCCACGTCCTCCTCGGAATCCTGATAGTTGCCTTGACTCAGTTCCTGCTCCGCTCTGCTCAGGATCTCATCGACGTCGTCAGGGACGCTCTCGCCCTGCGTTCTCATGCGGCTTGACTCTTCGCGCAGCATGCTTATCCGCTCGGCCAGTGTGCCGTGGCTCCTGCGGATGTCGACGGCCTTGGACGTGCACCTGTTCGAGAGGTCGATGCACTCCCTGTAATCTGCCCCGTCCAGCGAGTTCGACGCCTTTCCGAGAAGCTCGTCCAGCTCCTCCGAGTTGACGCCTTTGATCTCCAGCACGTTCACGGCGTTCCTCGCCTCTCTGAGCGAGTGGACCGCCGTCCTGTGCCTGTCCTTGAGTTCGACTGCTTTCCTCTCGATGACCCCAGTCAGCTCCCCGACCCTGCCGAAGGCCCCGCTCAGGAACGCGGTCCGAGCGATGGTCATGACATCCTCGATCTCCTGCGTCCCGACCCCGTCCCGCTTCAAGCCCTCGAGTATATCCTCGCAGTATCGGTAGAGCTCGGCGTTCTCCAGGCACTCCTCCTTCACCTGCTTGGGCAGGAGCTCGACCTCAGCCACGATCTCATGGACCTGCTCGAGCTCGCCCTTCTTGAGGCTCTGCTTGGCCCCGTTGAGGAGCTCGAGGCTGGGCGAGAGGATTAGGTGCTGGAAGACGTTGCCCTCGATCTCGCCCTGGTTCCTGTGCTCTGCGTCGATAAGCTGCTCGGCACGGGTGACGGCCTCAGCGGCGGAGTCGTAGTAGAGCAGAATGTCATTCCCTTTCCCGAGGCCGTCCACGGCGAGAATGAATGCAGCGTCGAGGGAGGGCCTCAAGTCTGGATTCGATATCCCCTCGAGCGCCTCGACGCTCTCCAAGAGCTTCTCCTCCAGCTCGAACGCTTCAATGCCTAGGTCCCTTATTCTGTCAACGACCTCGCCGAACTCCTCCACCGTCGATCGTGCGAGGCTCTCACCTATCTCCTGGCTCTCTTCCTCGGCGTCCTTTCGCCCGAACAGCTTCATTCTCTCCTCCTCCCAAGAGTCGTGAGAAAAGCCTTCTGCGAAGCTCCTCCCCACCAAATGCCCAATGGAAGTTCCTGTATTTTCTGTATCAAACGCTACATACTTATACCTTCTGTATCTGACGCCAGAAGCATCTGGCTCGGAACGGCTCAAGTGGGCCAGTACGGACAACGTGCCGGAATCCTTGGAGGCCACTTCCGTCCGATGCAGTGTCAACACGGGTTTCGCACGGTTTCTGCGGAGGTGCTGCGATGACTTCTTAAGTCTTTCCGTGGAGTTGTCGGAAGTTCCCGGTAACTTCCTTGCGGTCGGCTTGCTCCTTTCTTGCAGGTTTCTTGCTGCTCGCTTGCTGAATCCTTGCTGCTCGCTTGCTGAATCCTTGCAGGTTCCTTGCTGAAACCTTGCGACATCCTAGGGACTTACTAGGGACCTACCTGCTACATCCTTGCCGGATCCTTGCCAAAACCTTGCAGGACCCTTGCAGGTCCTACTATGTCGGACCGTGCCTCCCCGCTCAAAGACCCGCCTCGGCAAACCTTATCAAGTGAGAATCAATCCTCACGCCCATGGCAATCAGCTCTCTGCACCTGCTTCTGACGTATACGTGCAACTTCCGCTGCGACCACTGCTTCCTGTTCGGAAGTCCTGACGCTGAGGGAGTGATGAGGATTCAGGACGTGAGGCACATCCTCGAAGAGGGGAAGAAGGCCGGAATCGAGAGCATCTGCGTGGAGGGAGGAGAGCCCTTCCTGTACTATCCCATCCTTCTCTGGTCGATCAGAGAGGCGAGGAAGATGGGGATGCAGGCGGGGATAGTGACGAACTGCTATTGGGCGACCTCGGTCGAGGACGCGAAGGAGTGGCTGAGACCCATTCCAGAGATTGGGGTTCATGACCTGGGCCTGAGCGAGGACTACTTCCACTACGAGGAGGGAAAGAATCCCGAGTTCGCGAAAGAGGCGGCGGACGATTTGGAGATCCCGAGCTCGACCCTCTCAATCAAGGACCCGAGGGACGAGGCCGCTTTGGCGGGAGGGGACATAATGCTCAAGGGGAGGGCGGCGGAGAAAATCGCGCCAGACCTGCCAAAGAAGCCATGGCAGAGCTACAGCAAGTGCGAGGACGAGGACTTCGAGAACCAGGGAAGGGTGCACATCGACCCGTTCGGCTTCGTGCACGTCTGCCAGGGGATCTGCATCGGCAATATGTTCGAGAAGGGGCTGAAGGAGATCTTCGATGAGTTCGACCCGCGCCAACACCCGATCACGGGCCCGCTACTGGAGGGGGGTCCCGCCAAGCTCGCGGAGACGTACGGGCTGCCCCACCGCGAGGAGTACGCGGACGAGTGCGAGTTCTGCTTCGACGTGCGGCTGAAGCTGAGAGAGAGGTTCCCCGACATCCTCTGCCCCGATCAGATGTACGCGGTGGAATCGAGCAAGGTTTAATAATGGGAAGCCGATTATATTCGCAAGCGGACTCGTGGCCTAGTCTGGATAGGGCATCGGCCTTCTAAGCCGACGATCCTGGGTTCGAAAGGGCTTTATGCA
>JAGMCJ010000127.1 GCA_023129265.1 Thermoplasmata archaeon
CCCTTCGCCTCCTCCCACGTGAAGGGCGGAATCGGAACCCTTGGGAACACTTGTCAGTAGTGAATACCCGCCTCCGTCTGAGTGATAGGCGGAACCGCAGTAGACATCATAGTGGTCAACTATGGCTGGGTCGTCCAATGACGGAATCCAATGAATCCGCACATTCGCCCAGTTAGAACCTTCCAACGAAGCGGTCACGTTCGTTGGCGGGTGAATCGGCGGCAGGACCAGAATCGTCGTGATGGGGAAAGGAACCGAGACGTTCGTCCAGTTCCAGCTCGCGTAGTTCACTCCCGAATCGGGGTAGATGTCCGCGGAAATGAGACCAGTGATTGCGACAGTAACGTTGAATGATACGGACCACGTCTCGCCCACGCGTAGCACGCGGTTGAACCATTTGAACTCGGAACCCGAGGGATTGCTGATTAACACATCAGGCGGTCTCGGGTTGCCGGTGGCGGGGTCCACGAACGAGCCCGGGATACAGTGCACGTACCAGGGTAGGAAGTCCTCGATCATCGGAACGGAATCGAACAGGTCCGGGTCCCGAGCGGCTGTGTCGTCCACGAAGTGGCTGATGTTCTCGTACATGCCATCAAAGTCATACTGGTCATCTATCCTCATGTACTCGCCGCCGGAGATGTTCGCCATGGATTTGAGAACAGCTTCGTTTAGTCCTGATTTCCCAGTGATTCCAAGCGTATAAACACGTGTCCTGTTCTCCTTCGCGAGTTCAGCTGCGCCCAGTGCCTTTTGGTTGTTGTTGCAGAAACCATCAGTAATCAGGATGATTATGCGGGAGTGCGAATCATTCCCGTTCATTTCGAATTCTCTTAGTGCGCCAATGAGAGCTTCCGAGACTCGGGTGAAGGACGAACTGGGAGTCTCGGCCCATTCAGAGACGCGGCTCTCGGAATATATGTCCAACCGGACCTGCTCGTAGTTGGAGGACAACGGCCTTCGGGGTTCGGGGAACCACTCAAAATAAATGGCTGCTGCCATATCGGGCTTCTTCAGATTATCGAGATAGTTCAATGCAACCTGGCGCTCCAATCCAAAAGCATCACCTATGCTCCAGGATTGGTCAATGAGGAAGATGACGTCCTGAGGAGTATGCCACTCGACGCTCGAACCGATTCCTGAGATTCCGAGGGTTATCGTGGCTTCGGTCTGAAACTCTGGTCCCGAAGTCTCCACGAAGATGACTGTTGGATTCGCGGTTTTGCTGACTTCGACACCAGGATACGGCCGCGTTCTGAGAACCGCGAAATCCGAGATCGTTGGATCGTTCGACGCTGTCGCGAACACCACCGTCTTCTCAACTACATTCACAGGATAACTGGAAGGAATGGTCACTCCAACCACTAGATTCCTCGATTCTTCTGGACTCAGAAGACCAACGTCCGGAATTGTATCGGGATCTCCAACCGAATCCGAGAGCGGCGTGACACCGTCGGCCTCATAGAGGCCCACTACCCATCCTTCTGCACCGCTGGAGTAGTTGATATTGAAGTAGTGGGATGATAGATCCTTGTTCGTCACGGTGAGTTCATATTTCACTTCCTCACTCGCTTCCCCGTTCTTTGCTTGATCGGGACCTATTCTGACAAACCACAACGTGGGAAGCACGTCAAACGCCCAACCAGCCATTTCTGAAGTGACGTCATTGTATCCGTCATGCGTTCCGAATCCATCAGGGACTCTTGACACGGAGAGGCCTTGGGTATGTGAGGAACTCCACCCGACCATGTCAAGAAGTCTGCCGTTGGAATCGTACAGGTACACATTGTCCCCCGAGGACGTCATATCGGAGAAGAAAGAGGGATCTGAAGCATGCCTCAGGACAGCTTCTCGATTAGATGGGCTGAGCGTGATGGCACCCAGCGTCGCCTCGGAATCACAGACTATCTTGTATCCAGCGAGTGAAACACTGTCCCAACCTGGGTAGTATGCTTCCACGAAGAAATCAGATGGACTCGAAGGGTTGAAGAGAACTTCGTTGAGAACAACATCGGGATCATGATTGGACGGAGGAACGTCGTTCTCTTGTCTGACTGTGGGCGTCGTTTCCCTGTTCCAATCTCGCGTGTACCTCTCACCGGACCAATGCCTTGCGACGGATTCTCCTTCCAGGGGGTCAGGATGGGGCCCTTTTTGACCAAACGGGAATCGTTCCTTTGTCAGGCCAGACTTCTTGAGCCAGATGTCCACTCCTTCATCATCAAGATCTATGTCAACGAACAGGTCAGCACCTGGCAGATCACCAATGATCCGATATTCCTGTGGGCCGATGATTCCCAGAGGATCGAGGTCGACAACAACTCCAGACATTTTTAGGGAGTAAGGTGCGGCGTCTAGGGGTTTCCCCCCGAAGTTGTAGACCTCTATCCACTCGTTGCCCGCAGGCGAATCCGAGACCTCCGTGATCTGGAGGGAAGATATCTCATGGCGGGCGAAGTAGACATCGTAGTCTGTGTCGCTTCGATAATCTTGCCAGATCACCGCCACGGTGTAGTCGTAGACAGCGATGTCAGCATAGCTCTGCCACGAAGCGTCGTCGGACGGATCGCCATTGTTGCCCGTGTCATCCACTCTCACGTCTTGAGGTTGGATGTTGCCATCCCCCCAATGAGCTCCTCCGTCGACTGACTGAGCAAGCCAGATGTCATGGTCACCGTTCCTGTTGTCTGACCAAGTTATGTAGATGGTTCCGCGACCCGAAGCCAGTCTTGGAG
>JAGMCJ010000128.1 GCA_023129265.1 Thermoplasmata archaeon
CGTCATCGGACCGTGAGAACTGCACAAAGTCGTTGCCATCACTGTCGCAAAACATCCATGTCACGAGAACTGAGCCAGAATCGTCCACAATGATGTCCGGAACGCGCCTGGAAGTGCTGTAGTTTCCGCCAGTTGCGACCGTAGAGGTGTTCCAATTGATGCCGTCCGTAGATTTCGCCACTAGAATCGAAGTTGTCTCATTCTCGTTGTACTCTTGCCAAGCGATGTACACATTGCCGTCCCGGTCCGTCGCTGTGGCCGGAAAGACGTTGATGAGGAAGCTCTGCGAAATCTGAGTATCTCCGCTCCAGGTCATCCCTCCGTCAACCGATTTCGCGGCAAAGATATGATAAATGCTCCCAGGCACTCTCATGTCGTACCAGGCAACATAGACGGTACCGTCGTCCCCCACGGAGACGCAAGGTCGTGCGCTCGTGATTCCGGGAGGTGCATGGTCGACTCTTATGCTTTGAACCCAGGCGTCACCGCCATCCCTCGAAAAAGACGTGTAGATGTCTCTCCCGCCTCCAGGAATGATTCTTTCGTAGACCACGTATATGCTACCGCCGTAGGGCCCTGCTCCCATATCGACAGTGATATCAGGGTTCATGGAGTGGAAGCCAATCCAAGCCTTGCTAATGTTCGTGACCGCTGTCCACGTTGTTCCATTGTCTTCGGATCTCGTGTATGCGATGTTCTTGTCACCAAACCTGGGATCAGTCCAGACAGCATGCAGAACGCCAGACGGGTCAGAACCGATTCTCGGCAGGGTGGAATCTACAGAGTCAACATCCAGAGGAATATTGGGATTTGAGAACTGGATGTCCTCGGCTTTTTCTAGGATCTCGAGTGCGGGAAGAGAAAAATAGGACGAAAGAAGAGCCGCCGCGATGAGGGTTATCCTTGTGACAGAGGCGAATTTCCCATCTGCCCACTTCCTCCGAGTCATGCTCCCTCCTCTTACTGATAACATATCATTGAAACGCCTATTTGTAACTATTCCTTCGTTTGCCACAGCGTGGGACAACAGTCCAGTTAGTATGTCGAGTGCAAGACCTGATGAGTTGGCCCAGCATCTCTGTGTACCTCTCTGCAGTAGACTCGCGGGGACAGCTCCGGCTTCTGGTACTGATCTCGTCACTCTTTTCCTGCTCCAAGGATTCCTCGCTCACCCGCCCTAAACTCGCCCGCAAACGAGAGCGCGATGAAAGCGAGCACCATGAACACGACGTACATCCCGATGAATCCCTGACACCTCGATCCGCATGATAGCCAGGACTCTATGTCAAGGTGTACAGCATCCCCATCGAGAGCAGATGGGCCTTGAAGCCCCTATCCCTCTTGTGGAACCCGAGCGCGACCACGATGAGGATTCCTGTGATCGCTTCCGCGGTGGTGTGCGTGCGAACGCCACTCTCTCGCGGGAAATTGAAGGACGCTCATAGTCGTCCGACTGATCGACGAACTCGCCCGTGCGGACCGCGCATTCCTCATCGGGGACGACATACGCCTCGCAACACGAGAGCATGAGACCGGAGCTACTCCTCAATGTCCCTGAGGACTTTCGCCATCAGAGGCCTGATCTCCGGAATGTGGCGGGTCACCGTCTCCCACACAACTCTCAGATCAACACCAGAATATTCATGGATGACCTTGTCCCTCATTCCAGCCATGTCCTTCCAAGGTATCTCTGGGTACCTATCTCTGATTGAGTCAGGAATGCGTTTTGCGGCCTCGCCTATGATCTCGATGGCCCTGACCACTGCAAAAACACTCTTCTTGTCGCTTTCGAAGTCCTCGAAGCTCATCCCCTCTATGAACTCCTTAATGGCGCCCATCGAGTCGATGATGTCCTCGAGATAGTCTCCGTGCTCCCTCACAGGTATCTGACCTCTCTAAGGATGTGCTTGCCTATCCTCGGTTTCAGGGCACTTTTCATGACCAAGTCGACTTTCCTTCCCAGGATCTCGCTCAGATGCCTCTCCAGCGCCACGAAGTCGATGAGGCTTACCGGCTCCCTGAAATCCACGAGGATGTCAATGTCGCTTGTCGCTTCCTGCTCACCTCTCGCGAAGGAGCCGAAGATCCCGATCTTTCTGACTTTGAACCTGTCTCTCAGAACGGTCCCGTTCTCCTTCAACTTCCTCTCTATCCCGTCAGTGCCCTCTTCCAGGCAATCACCTTGTTTCGAAGGGACACAATGAGTCTCAGCGTAAAAGAAGTTTTCCTCGCCTCGCGGGCGGTGTGCGGAGGCGATAACGACGGACAACGGGGACCCTCAGACATCGGAAAAGAGGTTCAAGGACACAGTGGCGGTGGGCGAATCGGTCGAGGTCAAGATAAGCGGGAAGTGGGTGGACGGGAGCGAGTTCGTGTGAGTGCTCAGCTCTGCGGTTGTGATGAGCTTCCCGCTCCCAAATAACGTTCCCTAGAAGGAAAAGAATATGATTGATGAAAGGAATGTCCGAGACCGGAGTAACATGAAAGGCGT
>JAGMCJ010000129.1 GCA_023129265.1 Thermoplasmata archaeon
ACATCAATCTCGCGAAGCTTCGCCTCATACTGGACCCTCTGAGCCGCATGAATCTGCAACTGCTGCTGAACCTGCTGGAACTGGACCATCTGATTCTGCAGCTCGGGTGATATCTCCTGCGCCATCCTAACCAACCTCTTCTCCTATACTCTCCGAGATCGCCGCCCATCTCAGATAGGCGTTCATGGCTGCTCGAAGGGCTCCAGTATCATCGGCCTCGATGATAATCTCGAGTGCATCGTCGTCGCCTTCGAGTCTGACCCTGGCCCTCGGGATCTCCTTCGAGGCTTCCGGGAGCAGCGACTCCCGAATCATGGACGCGTTCGGCCCGCGAAGCGTAATCCTGGCGAATCTCATGCTATCTCGCCTTTATGACCTTCTTGACGTTCGGTCTCTCCTTGTAGAAAATCCTGGACCCGCACTTCTCACACTGAATCCCGATCGTGCTCACGTTCGAGCGAATCGGTTCCTTGCATCGGGCGCATTTGTACATGGTCACTCCTCTTCTGCTTCCTCATCGGGTTTCTCGAGCACCGGCTCCTGCGTGGTCCTTCGAAAGCTGCGGGACCCCATGGGCCTGTAAGCACCGCCAGCGAACGTCGTGCCGCACTTCCGGCACCGCCAGATGCCTGTGTCGACCCGCTTGACGGCCTTGTGGTTGCAGCTCGGGCACAGGTGCTTCTTCACCTTCTCCCGCTCGACGTCCCGTATCCTCTTCCTTATCGTGACTCCGTAGCGGGCTCCGAACCTTCCCGAGATGCCGGTTTTCTTCGTCTTCCTCGCCATCATCCCACAACTTTGGGCCTGATTTCATCTGCCAGTTTTTTCGCTGTCTTGACCACGTAGTCCACTTCATCCAAAGTGAAACTGCCCTTTAAACCTTTTTGCATGGCCCTGATATGGCCATTCTCATCCGTGGCGACCGTCAGGCGCGCATCCGCGACCCTGTCCTCGTCGAGGGACGCGTCGAAGACGATCACGTCCTGGATCTTGGTAGCGGTGATTGATATCGGATGGTGCTCGACCTCGAGCGGGTAGTCCTCCCCGTTGATCTTGGACGCAGGAACGACAGCGTTAGTGAGCGCCGCCAGAGCTCCGAATGAGCTGGCATCGAAAAGGTTGCCGCCGTAGTCGAGCGCGTGGATGTCGATGAATATGATCCAGACTTTCTCACCCTCGATTATGCACAGCTTGCCCAGATCGACCGTCTTGGACTCCCGTATCCCTCGGTCGACGACCCGAGCGAGCTCGATCGCGTTCTCTCTCGGGGGCCCCGCCTCGAACGTGGGACTCGCCATCGGTATGAGCTCCATAGTTGTCACGATAGAGCCCTCCTTGGGCCTGTCAGGGTAGGGCTCACCAAGGATCATCTTCACGCCCACGAGCACTTCTGTCTTGCCCAAATTGATGCGGGCAGAGCCTTCCGCGTTCTTGGCATAGCCCTTCCGAACCTTGATCTCTCTGTACTCCTCGGGTGCTCTTCCGTCAACCCTCTTGCCGCTGGCGGCCATCTTGTAGATGTGATCCCTGAGGAGCTCTGAGACTACGTCCATAGTCACACCCCCTCCGAGCTCGCCTTGACGGCCTTGTGCCTGTCGGTCGTGACGGCGTACCTTCTCCTGAGGGCGTCCCTCTGCATTTCATTGATCCTGTGGCATGCGTCGACGGCCATCTTCAAACCACTGTCGAACTCCTCTTTGGTGATGTGCCCGTCCATCTGCAGCAGGACTATCTCGTTCGTTCGCGGGACGATCGCAATCGGCACGTCCGCCTGGCCTTCATTGTCCTCTTCCTTGTCCAGGTCCAGGATCACTTGTCCATCCGCCTTGCCGAATGCGCAAGACGCGATGATGTCTCTCATGGGTATCCCAGCGTCGGCCAGGGCCACCGCGGCGACGGTGAGCGCGGTGCATCGAGTGCCAGCGCTCGCCTGCAGGACCTCCATGAAGACATCGACAGTCGCCCGAGGGAACAGCTCTCTGAGAACCACATGAGAAAAGGCCTCGGAGACCACCTTCGATATCTCGACCGATCTTCGGTCCGGCCCGGGCCTCTTCCTGTCGGAGACAGAGAACGGGGCCATGTTGTACCTGCACTGGACAAGCGCCCTTGCGGGGTCCTGTCTGTGCCGGGGATGGGCCTCTCTCGGCCCGTAAACAGCAGCGAGAACCTTGTTCTCCCCCCACTCGATATATGCACTCCCATCAGCGCGGTTGAGGACTCCAGCCTCCAGCTTGATGGGTCTAAGCTCGTCGACTTTTCTTCCGTCGACCCTGATACCCTTGTCATTCACCAATTTACCTTCTTCCATCAGAATCCTCCTTTCAAACTGCACCTAGGCCTTCCTGGCGGTTGCTTCACGAAGCATTACCTCAATCGACTCCGTGAGACCAAGTACCTGTGCGTCTTCTTCTATTTTCCTAATCGCCTTCACGGCGAGATACATTCCATCCAGAGATCCATCCAACCAAATTCTTCCATTCTGACCAACGAACATTCTACAGTCTGTGTACTTCTTGATCAAGCCGATCATGCTTCCTTTTCTTCCTATGATCCTCGGGACTTTGGAGTGCGAGACATCGATTATCCGCCCGCCCCTGAGCCTTCTCGAATCCCGTTCCTTCATCGTCACCTGGACCCGTTTCGCCTCGTCGACGGAGAGGACTCTGAGAAGAACGACATCCTCGACGTTGAGGAAGCGGGAAGTGTCCCCGAAATCGACCTTCCACGGCACTTCCGAGGCGTGAAGCGGTGCGGGGTAAGGGGCGTTTATGTCCACCAGCCAGTATGAAGCCGAAATGTCGGTAATCTCACCGATGACGGTATCACCTTGTCGCGGCATGTACCTCCCGCTCAGAGGGATTATGTTGACACTGTCCCCTCTCACCTTCTTTATTCCGAGCTGGGAAGCGTATGTCTTCCCGCCCACGCTGAACGTGCCCAGGCCGGGCTTGAGCCCAGTGCCCAAAAAGTCCCCTGGTACAACTACCTCCCGTTTTGGAGGTTTATCTCCTCTCAAATTATCAGGTCCTTCTCCTTACTTAGCCTGAGGGATTTGAAATATTCAATCCCAGGAATCTTTCAACAAGTTTCCTCAGGGCTTCCTGAATCAAATCCTTTTTCGCTAGTCCGCCCTCACAATCAACAACTCGGTTATAAAGCTTTTGCGTTCCAGCTACCCTTCCTTCAGTATCTTCACTTCGACGTTCCCGTGAGTGCGCTGGTTCACCCGCTCAAGGAATTCCGTCTGCATACCGGCGGGCATCTCAACGATGCCGATCCAAGACCCGTCCTTCTGATACTCCTCCTGAACGATGTCGCCGAAGACCTTTATGTCGCCGTAGCAGCGGGGACAGTCCTCGGCAAGTAGCTTCACCGCGATCTTGATCTTCTCAATGCTTATCGGGATGATGGGCCTGAGAGCGTCAAGGACGCTCTTCAGCTGACCATCGACGCTCTTGAACGGGTCGACGTGCACTCCTGCCTCTGACATGGCGTTCTCGATCCTCTGCGGCGGATGGGGCGTTCCCGTTTGAGGATTGATCGCGTTCCGCGAGATGTGGCTGACGATCGCCTTCCTCTTTTCCTCGATCATGGCCCTTCGCTGGTCCGTCGTGACCTGGATATCGCCCTTTCGCACTATCGTGCCTGCGACCTCTTCGGGGTCCTCGGTTCCGAAGAACTCCACCATCTTCTCCTCGGAGGCCCGCTCCCCCTTCTTCACATCCCGGAAAATCTTGTCTATGGCGATATATTCGGAAACGCTCGCTTCGGGATTGCTCCTGATCTCGTCCACGCAGTTCGGATCGATGAGAATCTCGAACGTCTCCCCGCCCTTCTCCAATCGGGCGATTACCATTTCCTTGAGGATGTCAGTGGTGTGCTCCTTCTGAAAATCCCTCTTTCCCATCACTCCACTCCTAGGATGCCTTTGGGACCTTCTCAAGATAGCGGGCGACCTCGTCGTTTGTGAGTCTCTTGAACTTCTCGCCCTTCCTGACGATGCCTATCTCGACAGCCTCCTCGTTGAGCTTCTCTTCGGACGACTTCGAGAGTCCCTCCAGTCCGAGAAGGACGGCCGTGTCCATGGGCATGTCCACCTCGAACCTATCCTCGAAGAGCTCCATGACGGCGTTGCGGCCAGAGCCTATGCTGCCTGCCTTGTAGGAGACGAGAGCACCGCTGGGGTCCGTCTCGAAGAGATGATTCCCCTGACTGTCCACTCCCGCCACGAGAAGCGCCGTGCCGAACGGTCTGACGCCTCCGTACTGAGTGTAGTTCTGCTTGTAGTCGCAGATCTTCTTGACAAGGAGGTCGATGGAGATCTTCTCGTCATAGGTCACCTTGTTGATCTGGGCCACGATCCTCGCGTAGTCAACGAGGACCCTCGCATCAGCAACGAGGCCCGACGTGGCACAGCCCACGTGCTCGTCGATTTGGAAAATCTTCTCAATGGAAGAGGCCTCCATCAACTTGCTCGCGATCTTCTTGTCGGCCATCAGCACGATTCCATCCTTGAACTTGAGTCCTGCGGTCGTCGTTCCACGAGTGACTGCTACCCTTGCGTACTCTACCTGAAACAATCTCCCATCGGGAGAGAAGACCGTGATTGCTCGATCATAAGCCATCTGTCCTGGTTGCATGAATTCACCCTTTTACGGTTAATGCTAGTTTGTGTTATAAACTTTGTGAGATTGTCCTCAACTACTGGCCAGGCCCTTCGCGACCGCTCTTGCCTTGCGCAGAGTCCCCGAGGTCTTGACCGTCTCGACGCGCACCCTTGCTCCCGTTACGGAGGTCATCGAGTTGAGGATGTCGATCGCCTCGTCCTTTCCCGTGTGAGCGCATCTCAGTATGCCCGCTCGACCGTCGAAGTCGATGAGCTTCGGTCGGACTGTTCGAAGCGCTCCCTTCTCTCTCAACAGCGAGACAGCTGCCCGCTCGAAATCGTCATGAGAAAGCGCGCTCTCTGTGGCGACAGAGAAGACGATATACCTCTTCCTTCCGACCTTATCCCGGACGACCATGCGCACCGGCTGTCAACGACCCTCTACTGGACCACGTCTATGTCGTGCTCCTCGACGGCCTGGGGACCTTCCCTGCTCAGAATCTGCTCGGACTTCACGCCCGTGATGACTATCAGCACTCTCACCGTCTTTTGCAGCGATGGATCGATGGAGCATCCCCAGATTATCTGGGCGTTCGGGTTGACCTTTTCACCGATTATCCTCGCGGCACTCTCGGCCTCGGACACCGTCATGTCCGGGCTGCCGATAATCCGCACAAGGGCGCCCCTTGCATGCGACAGGTCTACCTCGCCAAGAAGCGGGGACTCGAGAGCTTCGCCCACCGCGAGCGTTACCCTGTCCCTGTCCTCGTCGTTCTCACCGATTCCGATCATCGCCACGCCGCCGTTCTTCATGATGGTCATCAGGTCGCTGTAGTCCAGGTTGACGAGCCCGGGCTTCGTGATTATCTCCGTCATCCCCTTGATGGACTCCATGAGGACCTCGTCGGCGACCTTGAAGGCCGCATCGATGGGCAACCTCGGAACGAGTTCAAGGAGCCTGTCGTTGTATATCACGATGGTCGTATCGCAGTGCCTTCTGAGCCTGTCGAGACCTCTCCTAGCCACTTCCAATCTCTGCTTCCCCTCGGCCTGGAAGGGCATCGTCACAATGCCCAGCGTCAAGCAACCCTGGGTCCTCGCGAGTCTTGCCACATAGTGCGCCGATCCGGTGCCTGTGCCTCCGCCCAATCCCGCGGTGATGAAGCATATGTGCGCTCCTCTAAGGAACTCTCGCAGCTCTTCCTCGTTCTCTGCCGCGGCCTGCTCACCGACCTCTGGGATGGCGCCAGCGCCAAGGCCTTTGGTCAGTCTCTTTCCGATGAGCAGCTTCTTCGGCGCGTGAATCGAGAGAAGATGCTTCGCATCCGTGTTCAGAGCCATCAGCTGAGCCCCAACAATGCCAGCCTCGTTGAGCCGGTTGATGGTATTGGACCCTCCACCTCCGCAACCAAGGATCTTGATGCTTACATGAAGGGACTTCACTATCTCTTCTAGCTCTTTGTCCTCTCCTATAGGGACCGGTGCTACGGTCTCCTCCGGCAATTCTTCCTCGCGCTTCTTTTCCTCTTCGTGTCTAGACAAAGCAGTATCTACTATCGACTTCATTTTTCATCCCATCCTGCTCTGGGTGAATATGATTATGGCTATTTAAAAGTATGTGGATGGCTCGGAACATGCCGTCCTTCGAGCGATCGGTCCGAGCCCCTACGAGAAGCTCGCACCGCACGCCGGGCAGTCCGCAAGATCTTCGCGGAAGGTCTCACCGCAGCTCGCGCACTGATAGAGCACGTCCTCTTCCTCGACGAATCGAACGCCGCAGGAAGTGCATGTCTCGCTGTCTTGCACCTGGAACTCTCCGCACTGCGGGCAGTAGAACCCGAGCATGGCCTCGTCCGAGAACTTCGCCCCGCATTCGCACGTTCCCGTGTCCAAATCAAGCTCCCTCGAGCAGACGGGACAGATGAACGTCCCGTCCTCGACGAACCTGACACCGCAGGACTCACAGGACTGGGCGTCCTTTGAGACAAGCGAGCTGCATTCCGGACAGACCAGGGCATTGCCGATTTCCTCGTCAGAGAAGATCGCCCCGCACTCGCACGATTCGTCCTCTCCGTCGATGAAGCGACCGCAGCAGGGGCACTGATATCTGACGGCCTCCAGCTCGGACACGAGCTTCTCCCTCAGCTCTCGGAAGGTCCCCTCGGATACCTCCCCCAGCAGAAGCCTCTCCTCGAGCAGTTCGAGCTTCTCCTCGGATGTCAGCCTGAGCTTTGGGATGGGGATGTTCTCGAAGTCGACCTCGGGCTCCTCCTCGGACCTGACCCCTGGGACCATCATGCGGTCCTCGATCCGAACCCCGCAGTTCGGGCAGTC
>JAGMCJ010000013.1 GCA_023129265.1 Thermoplasmata archaeon
CGTGTGCCAGTGCTACTGTTTGTCAAACAAATGATATATGCTTCTCACCACATCTGGAAATCGGTGGGATAATGGTTGAATTCAGCAGTCTCTTCTCCGGCAGAATCGCCGAGATGAGGAGATCCGAGATAAGGGAGCTACTGAAGCTCACGCAGAAGCCTGAGATCATCTCCTTCGCCGGAGGTCTGCCGTCCCCCGAGGCCTTCCCTATCGACGTCGTCAAGGAGATAACGATTGACGTCCTCGATGAAAAGGGGAGCGTCGCGCTCCAGTACGGGACGACCGAGGGACTCGCTCCGCTCAGGAAGGAGCTGGCCAAGAGGATGAACAAGCTCGGCGTGAAGTGCACTCACGAGAACATCCTCGTGACACACGGATGTCAGCAGGCCCTCGACTTGATCTCAAAGATCTTTCTGGATGCCCACGACCTTGTCGTGTGTTCTCTGCCCTCCTACCTCGGAGGGATTGGTGCGTTCGGCGCCTTCCAGGCCGACTTCATCGGGATTCCGCTGGAGAGCGACGGTATGAACCTCGACGTGCTCGAAGGGAAACTGAAGGAGCTGCGGAAGGAGGGCAAGAGGCTCAAGTTCATCTACGTTCTCCCCACATTCCACAATCCCGCCGGCGTCACGATGCCCGCCGAGAACAGGAAGAGGATGATTGAAATCCTGAAAGAGTACGACGTCCTAGCCCTTGAGGACGACCCTTATGGTGAACTGAGGTACGAGGGTGACCACATCGACCCGCTCATGGCCTATGACAACGAGGACGGGCACGTCATCTACTTGGGCACGTTCTCCAAGATTCTCGCACCCGGATTGAGGCTCGGGTGGGCGGTCGCTCCCACGGAGATATTGGACAGCCTCGTGACCGCGAAGCAATCGACGGACCTGTGCACATCGACATTCTCGCAGTACATCGCGTATGAGTATCTTCACCGCGGCCTGGTGAACTCCCACATCGAGAAAATCAAGAAGATGTACAGGTCGAAGAGGAATATCATGCTCGAGGCCATGGAGACCTATTTCCCTGAGGAGGTCGAGTGGGTGCGACCGGAGGGAGGGATGTTCACCTGGGCGACCGCTCCCGGGGTGGACACGAAGGAACTGGTGATCAAGGCTATCGAGCAGAAGGTCGCCTACGTGCACGGCGCCGCGTTCCGGTTCGATGGCGGCGGAAGGGACAGCATGCGCCTCAACTTCAGCTATCCCACAGAGGAAGAGGTCGAGGAAGGGATCAAGCGCCTCGGGCGCGTCCTGAAGGAAGAGATGGGGACGAGCTAGAAAACGTCCGCCTCTGTGTGGACCTCGATGCCATGACTCGTGATGAGGTAGGGCTTCTTCTGTCTCAAGTGCTTTCTCCTCCTGACCTTGACGACTTGGATGACCAGTTGGGTCTCCTTGGACCCCTCGGGCTCGTTGAAGAGGAGGAGTATGACACCGTCCGAAACGTATTCCACGAGGCCGTCCCTCGATGACCTGGGGTTGTCGTCCTTGGCCTCCGCCGTGAGCAATGCGGTCGTGCCCGTAGCCTTAATCTGCTGGTACAGCTCGAAGAGGTGAGTCCTTCTCTCCACCTCGTCCGGGAACATCATGTTCAGCAGGGATATGGAGTCTATTGCGAGCCTGTCCGCCTTGAACTTGCTGATGAACTCGGGCAGCTCGCTCTTCACCCTGGTGAGCGTCGTCTTCACGTCGGCTGGCTCGAGCTTGACAATCGCCAACGTCTCATCGTCCTGATACTTCTGCAGGTCCCAGCCGAAGGACTGAGCGTTCATCTTGATCGACTCAACGGTCTCCTCGAGGGTTATGAATATGCACTTCTCGCCCTTGGTCAGACCCTCCATTATGAACTGGAGACTGAGCGTCGTCTTGCCCGTTCCGAACGCCCCGAGGACGGTCACTATGTGGTTCCTCGGAAGCCCTCCGCCGAGCATCTCGTCAAGCCCCTCAATACCTGTTCCTATTAGCTCCACAATCCCACCTACGCTATTCTCTCCTGGTACATGACGACCAGACCGTGGTTGCTCGTCACCATCGTCGGGAACCGGGCGATCTTCTCCAGCTCGAGATGGGGCAGGACGCTCATGAACTTGCCGATGTACATGTACCGTTGCCTCTTGCTACTCGTGAGGTAGTTCTTCCACTCGAAGACGATGACGCCGTCGACACTGTCGATGAGCATCTGCTCGAATTTCTTATCCATTATCCCTCTCGTGAGGAGCAGATAGACGATACCGTCCCATCTCTTCGAAGCCCGTTGCATCCCCTTTATCGTCGATATCAGGTCCTTTGGGCGGACTATGTCCGACTCCGCGAGGTCGGTTATCGAGTCGATGATGACCATGGACCTCGTCGCGTTGGAGTCCAGGAAATCCACCACGGACTCGAGCAGCTCCGGAGGCTTCTCGCCGAACAGGGTGTCCCCTTGGCTTGTCCAGCTCGATGGGACGATCGTGTGCCTGAAGTAGTGTCCGCTGAAATCCCTGAATGCCGTGTACTTCTTGAAGGCGTTGTAGAAGTGGGGGTTGAAGGAGGATGCGACTTCCCTGAGTATGTCCTCTTTCGACCTTGAGAACGTGATGTATTCCACTTTCTCGGGCAGCACGCCGTCGTCGCACGCATGACCCAGGTAGTACTTCCTCGTTTGAGGGTTGTCTCTCACTATGCCGAGTTTCGCTATGCTCGTGTAGACGTACTCGTGCTGTCCCGCTCCCATGTCGCCGAGCAGTAGGACGAGCGATCCCGAGGGAAGGCCGCCCTTGATTATCGTGTCGAAGTCCGCGACGCCTGTTGGGATTCTCTTGGCCCTAACTGGGTCGTACTGAAGTTCTTCCTCGGACTGTTGAGAAAGCGGACTTCGTAGAGGCATCCCAATCATTGAGTGGATATAGTGAGGGCAAAATAAAGTCTTTTTGCATTACCGTCGACCGCCATTCTCGGTTACACGTATTGCCGAGAACTGGCGACATCTGCACCGAGAACGCAATCCTTCGGTCACACGTATAGCCGAAGCGTGTGGAGGAAAGCTACACAAGCCAGTACACTCACTGACCCCTCCTGTCGATACTTAAGTTCGGTTACACGTATAGCCGAAAACATCTGAGCTCCATACCCGCCATGCGTTTCTCGGTTACACGTAGCACCCCAGAAACATTTTAATAGACCGATTGGATGATAAATCGGCCAGCTGGCTGACTTCAGCCATCTGATCTGCATATCCAGGGTGGCTTCGCTTGGGCAAGGATGAGAAGCGCAAGATGATAATCGAGAGCATCGTCGAAGGTCGGAAGATGGAGGCCTACGCGGAGCACAGGACGAAGGACATGCACGTCTGCTCCTTCTGCGACAAGATACTCTACAGAAGAGCCCCCATGAAGAAGGTCGGGGAGAAGTGGGTGTGCATAGACTGCTTGCGACAGCTCAAAGAAATACTGGACACCCTGGAACAGTGGGAACAGGAAATCAGTCTGCAGAAGGAGATGAAGAAGCAGCTGGACGATGGGATGAATCCCTAGGATTCTATGCGGGTGCCGCAAGACCTGCAGAAGGCGTCTCCCTCAGCGGGCTTCCTCCCGCAACCGTCACACACAACGACGGCCTTGGCTCCGCACTTTCTGCAGAAGGCGTCTCCCGAGAGGATGTCGGCGCCGCATGATGAACAGATCTGCGTTTCTTGTTCGACCCCAGCTGGTTCGGGTTCCGCTGTGGAGAGAACTCCCTCCGCGACTTTCTTGGATTGGACCGCAAAGGACAGCGCCTGAGCGTAGTCTTCATCGCTTGCGAAGTCATCGCAGAACCTCAAGAGTCGCTCGGCTTCCGAGACATCGAGCCTCATGTCCTTCGCCTTCCTTATGGCCTCCGAGGCCAGTGATCTGGAGAATTTGGTTTCCAGGTAGTTCTCCGGGAACTTGTCCTTGAGCAAATCCTTGGTCGTTGGCTGTGTCTCAACGAATCCGCCCTCGGTGGTGGGCTCAGCCGCAACGTCGAATCTCGTCTTGACCGTTTTCATCATATCCTTGGCTTGATCGGTCAGGTTAAGGGAGCCTCGGTGGTCTCCCCGCTTCAAAGCCTGGTCGGCTTGATCGAGTAAGTTGTTCACATTGCTCAGATTCGTACCATCCCTGGCGAGGGTGTTGCTGATCGCTCTGGCGTTCAGGATGGCGTTGAATGCTTGATCCTCGAGCGGTTCCTTCCTGGAACCTGTCTCCCGCCTTTTGCGGAGAATCTTCATCTCGATTATCACGACGATGATGAAAACCACCATTATGACTATGAGAGCGACCAGTTGTGCGTCAAGGGCCATTTGGTTCGAATATTTTTATGCCCTGCCCCCTTAAAACTCTTTCTCTATGGGAATCACAGAGCGTCTCACGCTAAGGACAGGCGACTCTAGCTGGTGACCTCTGGTAGCACTTGTCGCCCAAGGGCCACCTTCAGCTCTCTCGCTATCCTCCTGCCCGTGGACATGTCCGCCTCGACATAGTCGGAGTAGGGTGACCCTCTCACGAACAGATTGGTGCCAGCGACTATCCTCGATGATATCTCGAATACCTTAATCTCCAGCTCATCCGTCACAATCGTCTCCAGACAGAAGGGGCCAACCATCCCGCCGAAGAGCTCGATCGACCGCTCGACCACGGCCTCGCCCATATCGAACGCTCTCGGGAGCAGTGACTCTCGCAATACCACGGGCACATTCCCTGTGACGATGAACGTGGGGAATGTTCCGAGCTTCTTCAGCGCTTCCTGTGCCCCCAGTTTGTACATCTCGTCGATGTTGGACTCGTCCCTCCTATCCATGCCCAGAATTTCGAGTGAGCCCTTACTGAGCCTGTAACCCTCTTCCGTGATGGGTGAGAAGAAGAAGTGGACGTAGTACCTCGTGCCGAGTATGTAC
>JAGMCJ010000130.1 GCA_023129265.1 Thermoplasmata archaeon
AGCCCGACGCCCTTGCGTTGGGTCCCACGACGCCGTACCGCTCGCAGTCCTCTCTCGTGAGGTAGCCCACGCCCCTCAGCCTCTTCACCACCGTGAGGTCGTTGTAGAGCGAGCTCTCTATCTTCCTGACGGACCGCGCGAAGCGGTCGAGGTTGCCGAGCAAGAACCTGATGCCCTTCTCAGAGATGTCCTTGCGGAGCCCGCCGACGGTGTTCATGCTGAAGTGGATGCGATTGCCGGTCAGAGCCTCGAGAATGTCCATGATGAGCTCTCTGTCCCGCCAGCAGAGCATGAAGAGGTTCTGGAAGCCGATGGCGTCCGCGACGATTCCCAGCCAGAGGATGTGCGAGTGCAGTCTTTCCAGCTCAAGCAGCATCGTGCGGATGAACTTCACCCGCTCGGGGACCTCGATCCCGGCGAGCCTCTCGACTGCGTTCACGAACGTCGTGGAGTGCACCATGGAGCAGATCCCGCAGACCCGCTCGGCGAAGTAGATGTCCTTGATGTAGTCGTTCTCCATCGCCTTCTCAAGGCCCTTGTGCAGGTAGCCGATCTCGTACTCGACCCCGACGACGGTTTCCTCTTCCAATGCCAGGAGATACCTTATGGGCTCCGCTAGGATGGGGTGCTGAGGTCCGAAGGGCACTATCGTGGGCACTGCTCACCCTCCTTGCTGACCAGCGTGACGTTCTCTACCTTGAAGCTCTTGCGGAGCGGCCCCTTCCCCCTCATGTCCTCGGAGAGGAGGAGCCCGCGGTGGATTCCCTCGATCTCGACATCGAACATCTCCGCGAGCTCTCTCTCGTATAGGCGGGCGTAGAAGAACACCTCCGATACGGAAGGCAGCCTGTCCCCGTGATCGAAGACCGCGCGGACATTGATGACGCCCTCCAGGTCGAAGTGATAGATGACCTCGATGGATTCTCCCAGGTCGACACCAGTTATCGTGATGAGCCTCGCACGCGCCGCACGTAGCCTGCGCACCTCGCTGAGGAGGTCGTCCGTATTCTCGATCCTAATGTCCTTCAATCCTCGTCCTCCATAGGTCAATGGCTTTCTTGATTCCCTCGATTATTGTGCCAGGCCTCGCCGCGCAGCCTGGGATGTAGACGTCCACGGGTATGATCTCGTCCAGCAGGCAGTCGACCCCGTAGCAGCCGTCGAAGATGCCCCTCTCGACGCAGCAGGAGCCGACGGCGACGACGACCTTGGGCTCGGGCATCTGTCCGTACAGGTTCTCTATCACCGGCTTCGACTTCCTCGTGATTGGGCCGACGACAAGAAGGATGTCCGCGAGCTTCGGGTTCCCCTTGTTGACGATGCCGAACCGCTCTATATCGTACCTCGGCGTGAGGCAGGCGAGAAGCTCGATGTCGCAGCCGTTGCAGCCGCCCGCGTCGTAGTGCAGGAACCACGGAGATCGTGCCAGCGCCTTGCTCATAGGAGTATCAACCCCGCTAGGTTGACGAGGACGAGAGGAATCCCGTAGAGATAGGTGAACTTCAGCATCCCCTTGTAGGTCGTCCTCGAGGTCGTGTTCCCGACAAGCAGTGAGAGGAAGAAGACGAAGGCGGCGACGATGAGACCGACGAGCAGGAAGGGCATGAAGAAGACGACGAAGATGGCGAGGAAGAAGGGGACCTCGAACATCTTCGAGATTTGGAAGATGGCATACCAGCGCCCCGAGTACTCCGTGTAGGGGCCCTGAACGACCTCGCTGTGCGCCGACGGGATGTCGAACGGGGGCTTGCCCATCTTCACTATTACGACCAGAAACAGAGCGGCGAAGGAGAGCGGGAGGGTGAAGAAGAGGGGATAGGTCCTCTCGGCGAGGACGTGCTCCAGGGAGAAGGACCCCTCGGCGACGCCAATGGTGACGATGATCATGAGGAAGAGCGTCTCGATTGCGAGGAGCTGCATGAGCTCCCTGTGAGAGCCGAGGTACGAGTACGGCGACCTGGTGCTGAACCCGCCCAAGATGAGGAAGAATATCGACAGGGTGAGCGTGAAGAAGATGACGATGAGGTCCTGCAGGAGGAAGAAGAGCACGACGGTCGCCACCATGAACATGAGGTGCGTGAGTGCGAAGACGATGGTGGACGTGTTCACATACGCCTCCTTCTTGGAGAAGAGCTTGATCAGATCGTAGAGCGGCTGAGCTAGCGGCGGGCCCTTTCGGTTCTGCATCCTCGCACTTATCTTCCTGTCGAGCCCCATGAGGAGGAGCCCGATGAGCGGAGTGATCAGGATGAGCACGATGTTGAGAATCATATGAAGACCACCACCAGCAGGAGGAAGAGGAGGAAGATGCCCATTGATATCAAGGGCAGGTCCAGCCTCTTCTCGCCGAGCTGCTTCTTGAAATAGAAGCCCCTGAAGCTGAGATTGCAGGGCTGACCGCCGAAGTAGGGGTCGACGCCAACGGGCTTCTTGGACCTGACGAATATCAGGGGAAGCACCACCGCCACCATGAGAAGAACGAAGAGCGGGACGATCGTGGAGAAGCCGGCAAGCTCATTGACGCCCACGCCCCCGTAGTCGACGGGAGCTTCCCCTCCTCTGAGGACAATCGCGGGCTCCACGAACATGTTGGTGAAGTCGACTACGAACAGGCTGGCGACGAAGATGATGATGACCATGACGACCATCGGTAGGACGTAGTTCGTCTCGAGCGCCTCGCGCCTTCTTGGCGGTTCCGAGCTGATGCGTCCCAGCCATTGCACGTAGTAGACAACGCTTATGGCGGTACCGAAGACCACGAAGGGGATTATCACGGGGAACGACTGCGAGGACTGCAGCAGGATCCACTTCGTTATGAACGTCCCGAAGGGAAGCGCCACCAGGGCGAAGACGCCGATGTAGATCATGTTCGCGACGATGGGCATCCTCATGAGCAGGGAGGACATGTCCTCGAAGGTCCTGGACCTCGTCTTCTTGTAGACGACCCCGACCGCCATGAAGAGAAGGGCCTTGGCGATTGCGTGGAAGAACAGGAGGATGAGCCCGGCGGTGAATGCGAGCCTCGTGCCTACGCCGATGGACACGACGACGAGACCGAGGTTGCTTATGGTCGAGTAGGCGAGGAGCCTCTTGGAGTCGTCCTGCGGGATAGCCTGCAGGGCCCCGAAGGTGAAGGCGAATCCTCCGATGACCGCCAGAGCCACGGTGAAGAGGAAGAACTCGCTGTAGAGGGGTGAGAGCCTGAACAGGAAGTAGAGGCCCAGGTTCACCATGGTGGCCGAGTGCAGCAGGGCAGAGACGGGCGTGGGAGCGACCATCGCGCGGACGAGCCACTTCTGGAACGGGTAGAGGGCGGACTTGGTGAAGGACGCGAACGAGAAGAGAACGATCGGGACGAACGCGAGCGGGGCAAGCCCCTCCTGTGAGACGATGTCCCCGAGGGAGAGGGTGCCGAGATCCACGAGGATCCACAGTATGCCCGCGATGAGAAGGACGCCGCCCAGGAGGGTCATCCAGAGGGCCGTCATCGCAGAGGAGAGCGACTCCTCCGTTCGATCGTGGTTTATCAGCAGGAAGGAGAAGAGCGTGGTCATCTCCCAGAAGAAAAAGAGCCACATGAGGTTGTTCGAGAGGACGGTGGCGTTCATGACCGCCAGGAAGAGGAACACGAAGAGGAAGAACCTGCTTCGCCCGCGCTCGTCCTTCATGTACTCGGTGGCGTAGATAAGTATCATTCCGCCCGCGATCCCGCTTATGAACATCATCATGACCGCGAGGCCGTCGAGGTGGAAGGCGACGGGCGTGGAGTCGAGGTGAAGCGGTTTCGCGTAGATGTCCAAGACCAGAAGGAGCACGAGCTGGGCCGAGGCGAGCGCGCCGACGAGGGCGTTGCGGTATCTCCAGGCGATGAAGAGGAAAACGAGGATGAGGCCGTAGTCGAGGATCTCTATCAGGTCCAGACCGAGGATGTCAAGGTGAAGCGGGATGTCCTGCCCGCCGAGGAAGACGAGATACCCCGCGGTGAGGATTATGCCTATTGCGAAGAATATGACAGTGTTGCTGCCGAACCACTCGCTCTTCTTGTAGGCGAGCGCAGCGAGGGGTGCTGCGATGAGCGGGAGAACGACTGGCCATATGGCAAGAAGATCCTCCATGATTTGTGCCTCTCCTCATCTGTGACGTTCTGAATGAGGTAGCCTCCCCGATTAGATAACTGTATTGGGCGGCGCTTCGTGCAGTCCTCAACCCGTCGCTATCAGGTATCTAGGAAGCAAGATTCTTTAGCCCAGGAATTCATTGAAAGGGTGAATGATCGCTTTCGGCCCGGTCCCGTCAAGGCGCTTGGGACGTAGCTTGGGCGTCAACAACATCCCGCCCAAGTTCTGCACCTACTCCTGCGTCTACTGCCAGCTCGGGAGAACCCCGAACATGCAGGTGAAGAGGGAAAGGTTCCATGGATTTGAAGAAGTGGTCAAGAGCGTGAAGGAAAAGGTCACGCAAGCAGAGGAGAAAGGAGAACTAATAGACTACATGACTTTCATCCCAGATGGAGAACCCACATTGGACATCGACCTCGGCAGGGAGATTGACCTGATCAGGGAACTGGGCATCAAGATCGCCGTGATCTCCAACGCCTCCCTGATATGGAAAGAGCATGTCCGTGATGAACTGAGCAGGGCCGATTGGGTTTCTGTGAAGGTCGACGCGGTGCGTGAGGATGTATGGCGCAGAATCAACAGACCCCACGGGAGCTTGAGTCTCGAGGAGATACTTCAAGGCATTCGGGACTTCTCTCAAAGCTTTGGAGGGGAATTGACGACAGAGACCATGCTCGTTGAAGATCTCAACGACAGCGTCGAGGAACTCAATGGAATGGCTGAGTTCATTGCCGAGGTGAAACCTGTAGTGAGCTATCTCTCCATTCCGACGAGACCACCGGCGGAAACCTGGGTGAAGGCCGCGAGCGAAGGCGGGATAAATGCGGCCTATCAGATTCTTTCGAGCAAGGGAGTGGAGACGGAGTGTATAATTGGCTACGAAGGGACCGCCTTTGCGTCCACGGGGAACGTGGAAGAGGATTTACTGAGCATCACATCCGTGCATCCCATGAGGGAAGACGCTGTACGCGAATTCCTCGCAAAAGCCAATGCGGAGTGGGAGTTGGTTGAGAATCTCATAGAAGGCGATCGGTTGGTGGCGGTGGATTACGAGGGCAGGAAATTCTACGTGAGGAAGCTGGGGACTGACCGTGGGAAAAGTCGAACCATTCGATAGTCACGCGGACCGGTACGAGGATTGGTTCGAAAGGAACAGGTTCGCCTATGAATCCGAGCTTCTGGCGGTGAAGCGACTGCTGCCCGAAAGCGGAGTGGGCGTGGAAGTAGGTGTCGGCACTGGTAGGTTCGCAGAGCCACTGGGCA
>JAGMCJ010000131.1 GCA_023129265.1 Thermoplasmata archaeon
CGTTCCTCTCCCCTATGATGTCCCAGATCATCATGATTACTCTCACCCGTCTGTTTCCAGGGAGAGGGAGAAGGGTCTCCATCTTGGAGACCTTCGCTCCTATCGTCTTGATGTACTTGTCGTCAAACTGATCCAGTACGAATCTCTGGATCAGACTCGTCTTGCCCACTTTGGAATCCCCTACGAGTCCCACTTTCAGCTTGGCAACGTTGTCAACGCTTTCCCTCTCCTTCACGGAGGCTTCCGAGGCCACGGTCATCTCGTAGTCGATTCGAGCGACCTTCATGAGGTACTTCATCTTCGAGACGGCGCCGTGGACTGCCTTCACCATCTCCCTCTCCCCGCGAGAAAAGGCGTCCTTCGGTACGGTCAGAGTGAGTTTCCTTCCCTCACATACCCAGCCCTCGGATTCCAGGACGTCGGACATGAGCATGAGTCTTGAGTCGCTTCCTCTGGTCGTGACCTCGAAAATGAGTCTTCCTCGTCTGCTCGTTTCTCTCAGGTCCTCGTGCTTTGAGATACCATTCAGCAGGACCCTCTTTCGGTCAGAACGTGATGTCTTCAACGGAATCCCACCACTAGAGGAAATCGCCTGGAAGGCGATAGTCAGGCCTTTGTCGTGAGAGCCTTTACTTGCCTTCTCATAAAGCTTCCGCCAACAGTATCGCTGGTGGAAACAGCTCATTCGAAAGGAAGACCGTCAACCGGATGGATATCATTGGGCATCCAGCTCGTGGGTCATGTTCCAGAAATGTCGGAGTTCTTTTCGAAATACGCCATTCTTGCTATGCCGGACATCTTCACTTGGCATCTTCTTCTGACCGAGTGCCCTCTTTCTCCTTCTCATATCCCCCTTTACGTCTTCTGCGCGATATGAAGCCAATGAGAAGGGCAAACACTATTATCACTATCACAAGGAAAATCCACCAAAACTCCTCGAAGAATGATTTTCCTCCCTCCTCTGGGTCCAACGGGTCTGTACCTTGTGCAACCTCGTCTCCATCACTTATGCCGTCCCCGTCTGTATCCTCATTTTGCGGATCCGTTCCATAGACGTTTTCCTCATCCCAATCGGTGAGTCCATCTCCGTCGCTATCACGATTGGGGAGAATTCCAATCCAGGACCAATAGGATTTGAAGAATATTGAGCTTGCTGGACCTACGGTCCAATTGACGAACCTGTCCTGTCTGTAGACTTCGATATTCGTCCTGAAGTAGAGAACATCATATGGGAGATTGTCAGCGAGTACTGAGCTGCACTCCTTGATTGGCCCTGCCTGCTTATTCGGGTCCAGTTCAGTGCGCGCATCTGTAATGAGGTCATCGAATCCCCAGTTCATGAATCCGGCATAGTTCTGTCCTACGTATGCATTGCCTGAGTGGAAGAAGGCATAATAGTAGTCGGGAGGGTCGGACGCAATTCTACTGTCGAGAATCCACATTTGAATGGACCTGCCATCTATCTCCTTTTTGTGTGAAAGAAGTCCATCCAGAATCTTATCATAGGATGTGTGATTTGACGTAGCATTTATCCCCACCTCCCGCATGCGCAGAGCAATCACAGATGCAGCGTCAGCAAGAATTGGGTCGTAATCTTCTCCCGGAGCCAGAATCTCTATTGCGGAATTGCCTATGTCAGGAAGGTTCCTATAGCCGTCCGGGCCGTAACCTAGTCCAAGACCGCCCATTGTGTAGTGGTCATCCAGGATATCACTTGCCAAAGAAAGATTGAATTCATACTTGGGTACAGTATCGTTGTACCACATCACGTTCGTGGGACTAACGGGCTGATCTGCAATAACGCCGTAGTTTTGAAGGAGGTTTGTAACTATGATTTCCTTGTCGATGACGTGAGCAATTGCTTTCCGGAGCCAGTATCCATCGGATGGAGAGATTCTCATGTTATATCCAAGGTAAGAGAATCCCTTCTCTGCTGTACTCACAATACCAATGTCTGTGTTGTTCTCGAGGTCTGGTACGAATTCCGGCGGGACTGACCAAGGGATGACGTCAATCTCATCAGCCTCAAGTGCGAGAACGGTTGACTGAATGCTCGCGTAAATCATGAAGAGCATTCCGTCGATGTAGGGCTGATGCATGTACTTTCTTCCAAACCTGTCGTGCGCGTCAGCATAGTAATCTTCATACTTGGTAAGCCTGACGGTTGCACCATCACCCCGCTCGACAAACCTGAAGGGTCCCGTCCCAATGACCTCGTCGTCCTCCATGAGCCAGGATTCTGCGTCGCTGAACCTGAAGGCCTCCGAATCTGTTGTAGGCACTCCATTGTGCCTAGCGGGGTCGTAAGCATGTCTGAAATTCTCGTGTATGTTCTCCTGCCAGTTCGTGCATACTCCGTTTTCAGCTTCTCTGCACACCTTTCCAGTTCCCTCCCAGATATGCCTGGGAAGCGGAACAGCACCGTTGAGCGTGTACATCACGAAATAGGCGTAAGTGCCCTGTTGCGAGAAGTGAAGCGCAAAGGTGAGTGTTTCATTGGGTCCCGTGGTTATATCAGAATCCCATGTGTCTTGGACTGGCCATACATTAAGCCATCTGCTGATCGAGTAGTTCGACCCTGGCAGGTTGTTCAAGTGCTTAATCACATCGAGAGAGGTCGTGAGAGGGTCCAGGGCGTTGAGGTGATACGCGAAGAGAACGTCGTGCATCGTTGCCTGAACGCCGTCGTGGAAGTACACGCCGTTGAAATCGTAGTACGCTGTCACCTCTAATTGGTTGGTTCCTGCTTTTTTCTTGTATACCCCATACTCACCAAGCTCAAAGACTCCGTCTTCGTCCGCGTCTATCCCCTTCAAAAGGTAGGGAACTGGCTCCTGAGTAGCTTGGTTGACTCTCCCCACTCTATCGTAGACAGGATCGAGTATGAGAGCGGTCCAAATATCTGAACAGGAAAGGTAGTTTGTCGTCTTCATATCGTTATATATGCCCACCCTCAGTACGACTTCCTGTCGCGTCTCTAGGTCATCCGAATCGCCCACAACTTCCGCGGGTAGCGAAAGAAAGACCATTTGAAAAGCGAGCGCAAGTGTTACCACCTGCAGCAACTTCTTATGCATTTCACATCCTCCTGCTTCTGCCCTCCAACTGTAGTTCCCTGCCGAGAACCACTTTATTTGGACCAAGACCTATGGATTATTAAGTCTTTCTGACTTGCTTGGAATGTCGTATTGTGCCAGAATCGTTTTCCCGCTCTCTCTTCTCTTCTGCATAGGATACTCAACCACCGTGCTGGCGGCGATGTGTTGGTTGCTACTATCTTCTCGGTGATTGGTTCTGCGTTCTCTTCATTATTTGATGGCCCACACTCAAGGCTCCTCTTGTATCTGCGTTTCAGGAAGCTGTTTCTCAGCGCGACTCTCTTTTCTTCTCCTGACCAGAATGAAAAGCAAGAGCAGTATGGCTATTACCACGACAATCGCTACCCAAAACCAGATCTGTTCAAAGATTGATTCTTCACCTTCTTGAGGTTGTGGGATGGCATTATCAACTACTACACTCACATCTACTTCATCTGAATGGTTAGTCCCGTCGTAGGAACGGGCATATATGGTGTGATTTCCGTCAGAAACAGTTGTGGTGTTCCAATCGTAGGTCCATGATGTTGTTCCGGTGACTTGCATCCATTGACCATCATCTATTCTAATTTCCACGCTCTCCACCGTTCCATCGGTATCGTTGGCCGTGCCTGTGATTGTGTGGATGGCAGAAACCGTAATCCCTGGCATTGGAGCCGTTATGTTGCAGACTGGAAACAGGTTCACAGGAGTTGCGCTTGCCCTCGTAGAGCTCGTTCCCTTCCCAACACCGTTGACAGCAGCCACTTTGTAGTAGTATGTGACACCGTTCGTCACACCAATGTCCACATAGGTAAGAACATTGCCTATCGTGACTAGTAAGGTTTCCTCATTCGGGACTGTGCCCCTGTATATTATGTAGTTCGTAATAGGAGAACCGCCATCATAGAATGGTGCGGACCAGGTCAGCGTTACCTGTTCGTTTCCCGCTATTGTCATCAACCCTGTTGGTGCAATAGGCACAGTCGGTGTAGGATATACCAAAGGATATCGATCCTTGTTCGTTCCTCCCTGGATGTCATAAGGGACATCGCCTATCTCATCGCTACCAGGTTGATCTTGGTTGGGACCGCTCTTCTCATCACTGCCCATATAATCATTCCAATAATTGCCACCCGAGGGATACCCATCATCCCAGAGATTTGTGCCATCGTCATAGGCCTGATTGGTGTTGCCAATGAAGTTGTTGTGATAGATGATGTTATTTGAGGAATCAAAATGGAGTCGGATGCCATCTTCATCGTTGTGTGAGACTGTGTTGTTGGTGATGGTGTTCGTGTTGGAGTAAATGAATTGGATGCCTTCCTTGTTGTTCGAAACGGTACTGTTTGCGATGGTGTTGTCCCCAGAGGACATGAGACGGATGCCATACCAGTTGTTCATGACGACAACATTGGCTATGGTGTTTCCGGTAGAGTGTTTGATTTCGATGCCGTACCCGGTATCCGAAACACTGATATCGGTGAGAGTGCAGTCCAAGACGGAATTGAGAAAGACACCTCCTTCAAAGCCTCCGCCGCCACTTGTGATGGTGAAACCAGTGATGGTCACCCGATCAGCGAGAACCACAACAGCAAAGTCATCAAGAGCGGGTCCGCCATCGATTATCGTCGTGTCTCTGTCCTCTCCGACTAACGATAGGGGCTCCCAGATCAGAACTTGCTCATGGTATGTCCCGCTGTACACATGTATGGTGTCGTCAGAGTCTGCATCGTCTATTGCACCTTGTATCGTCGTGTAGTTTCCAGGACCTGTTCCACCTACGTAGAGAGCGGAAGCTTCCACACTTTCTGGCAGGAACGTTATGGTCGTGAAGCACATGGTCACGAGTACAAGAAGTATGATGGTCAAGCTTGCCTTCTTCATATTCCCCTCCGCATTCTTGCCATTGCATCCGGATCTGTGTTTATAACTCTTCTTGTGGAGAGTCTTCCTCTCCTCAGGAAATGGCGTACTTCATTATCAACTGCGACAAAGATGCGCGATTCTTTCCGACGAGCAGAATGAACAGAAGGAGCAGAAAGACTCTGTTTCGTTGACTACGACATTCTTGAGCGATTCTTCCGCTGTGCTAATCTCATCCGTGTCGTGTCAACCTTTTCCTGGGTCTATCACCCTGATCCAATCGTATGCTTCGAAATCCGTCCCGTCCTCCCAATCCCCGCTTATCTTAATCTCCACCGATTCGCCCACCTGTACCGTGTCCTTGAACTCCTGCCTGTTGAACTTGAGCATGAGCACGTCGTCCTGGTAGTCGTATCTCTCCGGTGCCAGAGCGTCCTGCAGGAGGATGGAGGATACGTCCATGTCATATACGGATGCGTTCTCTACGCTCAGGTAGGCGGTTATCCATCTTCCCTTGGATTTGAGGTTGAGTGTGTCGGGGTCGATGTCTAGATGGGTTTCGATATTCACATCAGGAAAGTCCTCCCTGCACGTCCTGTCGCCCTTTGAGTCCACGGACGGATCGAAGAGATGCCAGCTACCGCCCCCATTCTCGGTGTACCAGAACGGATTCGTTAGAGGTATGATGTTTTGGCCGTCACTTCTCTGCACTCCTACGATATAGTCCGTTGGTGGATTAGGCTTGGTCACGAAGACGTGATACCATTCAGAGTAGGAGTCATTGACGACGTAGTAGTCTCTGTGGTGCGGAACGGGCGGGTTCACCAAATCCTCAGCCAGCCATGAGATTAGGCCACTCAGTCCCGGTATGGCTGAACTGCCACCGAAGATCAATGATCTCGGGCTGACTGCGTAACGAACAGGAACCCCTACGTATTTACTTGTCACAGAGGTGCCTCTATTTCCATCAAAATCTATTCTGAATTCCTCCAGGGCAAAGCTTCTTCCATCCCAGCAAACAGCATTTGAGACGGGGTCGAACCACCATTCAATCACAGGAATATCGGTCGTTGATGCTTCTGCCGAGCTTCCCTCGACCCCTCGACGGGCAGTGTAGCTGTCCAAGTGGAAAACGGCAAGGCTCACGAGAAAAGCAACCCCGATAGCTACTACTATGATCTTCTTGAACCTCCCCTCCATCTAGATCATCCTCTCTTCACTATTATTCCTCTCCTACTCCTTAATACTTTTGGAGTTGTATTGTCAACCGACATTGTTTACACCCTGCAGAATATCTTTCTGCAGGAATGCCATCAATGCCCATATGATATCTCTCATAGTTATACGACATCACGAATTCGGAAAGCAGATCCTCCACAGAATCGAAGACTCTCTGCAATCTCAGATACTCCTCATTGAAATTCCTTATTGCACGTTCCACCTTCCCTTTTGAGCGGTGGTAATTTGGAGGTGTGTGTTCCACCTCTATTCCCAGCTCCTTGCAAGCCTTCTCAAAGATATCCAGGAACTGAGAGCCATTGTCCACCAGGACCTTCTCTGGAGGACCGTATCTCTCTACAGCTCTCCTCAATATGAGAAGGACGTCCTCTGTTTTCAGACCCTCAAGATACTGGCATGCAATGAGGAAGCGAGAGTAGTCATCCACTATCACGAGAACGTTTCTCCTCTGGTAATGAAGCTTGAATGTTCCTCGCATATCGATTTGCCATAGCTCATTGGGCTTTGATGCCTGGAAGTATTTCCAATCTCTAGCGGCATTGTAGGGACTTCCATTTATTCCATGCTTTACGAGAACCTCATTTATCCTCTGCCTGCTCAACTCCATGGGTTTCCATATAACACCGAGAGCATTCCAGAGAAGATATCTTATGTATTCTGGCGGGGATTTGAGTATCACCCTTATCCTCTGAGTTCCCCAATTGAATGCATCCCTCAGGAGGACAATAGCAGTCTCCACAAGGACTGTGACCTTTGTTCTGATTCTATGTGGTCTTGTGGATTTCTTTCTCAATCCATTCCTTCGACCTTCCTTCCTTGCCCTATTTATCCACTTGCTCACTGTCTGCCTGGATGTCTTGAATATCCTGGCAGTACGGGTCATGGTCATGCCAATCTCTCTGGCCCTTACCATGACCCTTCCTTCCTCTATAGTCGTGCATCCCATAATCCCTTTCCTCCTGACAATGGAAGGGGTATTCTCTCTGAAATCAAAATAACATTCGGGTGTCGAGAGAGGAGTAGGACATTTTCTCCTCAGTGGCAATATATGGAACTTCCGTGGTCGTCAAAGCTCAAGAAGACCTGTACTCAAGAGTGTTCATCGGAAACGGACAAGATGCCTATTCGGATAACTATCCAGGCGGCGTGGTCGCGAACAACCTTTCGCCCCAAGGGGTCAATGGAGCGCCAAAGAATTCCGTGAGAAGATCTTCTCTCGCCCGATGCCCGCGCGCCTTGATTGAGAGCATCGCCAAGAAAGAGGGAATGCAGCTGCACACCCTGGAGGTGATGCCAGACCACCTACACATCTTCCTGGAGGTGCCACCACAAGGTCGATGGCCCAGGTGATTCAGCTTCTCAAGGCGAAGACCGCCTACGAGCTCTTCAGGGTCTTCCCCGAGCTGAGGGCCATGTTCTGGAGGGGCCATCTCTGGTCCAGGGGCAAGTTCTTCCGATCGGTGAACTCGGTGACCGCTGACGTGATTGAGCACTACATCCTAGAGTCCCAGGGCATTGGGAGGCGCCCAAGGCCCTCGATACACAGGGCGCCTCCTCCCGGGACTATAGAGAGGGATGTCCAGTCGACTCTAGACGCGTTCGCCAGCTAACCCCACTGAGATGCCATACCCTTGAGGGTGTGGTAATTCACTGATTGGATCGAGCCACGACTCAAGAAGCGAGGAGAGCAGAACGAGTTCAGACAAGGAGTCTATTCCGAGATTTGAGAAGTGTCAATCGCTTGGTTGGGACTCCCCTCATGCAGTGATATTGCTTTTCAGCCAGGGCTTGGTTTCGGAAAAAATACATGTAGTCGTCTCATCGAAATAGGACCACGTCCGTATCAAGAATGGGCAATGTAGGCTCACACAGCTAGCCTGGTCTCAATCCTGCAAGATCTGGGGGAGGGTCATTGGCAATTGAGTATTTGGAGAAACCAAGAGGTTGCCTGGAAACACTCAGACTATTCGTTGAACGGAGAGAAGTGACCATCAGTGATGTCCTGACGAAAACCTCTTTGAGCCAAAGCGGTGCCTATGCCTCGCTGAATCATCTCGCGAAACTCGACCTTGTAGCACGGTCGACCGAGTCCTCGGCTCAGAGAGCGCCTAAGAGATACAAGCTGACGCACAAGGGGAAGGAACTCCTACTTCCTCTGTCCGTCCTCTTCGACACGCTCGAATTTGCTCTTGGGAAAAGAGACATTTGCCGCCAACTAGTTGTCCCTTATCGAAGCCTAGAGGTTCTGATCCTACTCCGCGAGAAAGGTCATGTCTGTCTTACTGAGCTTGTCGAGGAAGAAGGAATGTGCAAGACTACCGCACGTTCTGCATTGCAGGCTTTGAAGAATCTCGGCCTCCTGAGAGTAGAAGTGAAGAGGAATTTCAGGAGGACTAGAAAAGAATACAGTCTAACGGAGACAGGCCAGTGCGTCACGAGAGCACTTAGCATCGTGGATGAGAGAATGGGGTCCCTCGTTAATCACAACTAGTCCCGAAGATTACTGGGTATTCTCTAGATGAATGTTCGGCAATGAGCAACAACTGTATTCAATCTTAGGATTCCTGATTTTCGATAAATATCGTCAAATAGCTCGGGCGAGTTGAGATTAACGATAGAGGAGGAGATTGGGAATGAAAAGTAGATGGATGTTCGTCTTGATATCGACGACCATTTTGTGCTTGCCTTTGAGTGTCTCTCCCTCCTTCGGAGATCCGAACACGTTGATCATGGAACACGAGGAGGAGATATGCAAGGGGTGCACGGGAGATTATGACACTGCCTTCATGAACTCTGTAGTCGTGGGAAATGCAGACACGGATGCAAACATAGAAATCGTGACTGTCGGAACAAACAAAGATAGTGGAGACGTATCCGTGTTTGAGTGGGATGGAGTTTCCCTTGAGGAGGAAACATTCGCACCCGGGGAACCGCCGACAGAGGAACCGGGATTCACGTTTCGTGCGGTAACCTTGGGGGATGTTACGGGCAGTGGGTATGTGGACATAATCACCACCGGGGAGTATTATGACGCTGAAGAAGGCAAGCACAAGGGATTCGTGAAAGTATACGATTACATTCCAGGAGGTTACCTGGCAACCGCGGCCAATGTCATCTGGGACGAGGAGTGGTTGGGTGACCCATATGACGACGTATATCCAACCGATGTGGCGGTTAGCTATTTGGATGATAACGATGGTCAGGTCGAGATCGTCACTGGGGCCAGAGTGCTACAAGATGGACAATGGCTGTACGAGATTCGCGTATGGCATACAAACCTAATGCACATTGTCACAGAGGGCTCCGTGATACTTCAACGTTCTGGAGGGGTGGGAGGTCCCCATATTGATATTGGAGATATTGACGACGACCCGTTGGACGAAATCGTGATTGCTGTCGATTATGCTGATAACCCTTTTTGGAGAAAAGGTTACCTCTGCGCCTACGACTACCGGGTTGAGAACGGCCTCAACAACCCTCCCAAATACGAATACGAGTGGGCCGAGGGGTCACACACCCGTGTTTCATCGATTGCTCTAGGAGACATCGATACCGACCCAGACACCGAGATAGTTGTTGTCGGTTCTAACCATGAGGACTGGAGTAATGCGAAGATTTGGACATTCTACTGGAATTCGGGGACCGACGACGTTGAGGAGGAAATTAGGCACACCTGGTACGATTCGTGGGTAGGTGATGTTTGGATTGGAAATGCCGACTCTGACACCGATATTGAGATTGTAACAAGTGGTTCTTACTTCGAAGCAATATCAGACGTGACTCGTGGCCAAGTTGGTGTATGGCATTCGACTGGAACAGAAATAGAACAGGAAGTTCTTCACGACTTCGGGCAATTGACAAGATCGTTCTCCGTGTTTGTCGGAGATGCCGACGGCGATAGCGAGGTTGAGATCGTCACAGTCGGTCATCGTCGTTATGTTGGCAGCCCTGACCCTGCCATACTCGAGATTTGGACATGGAACACATTTCCACCACCGCAATTTGACGACTGGCCCATGTTCCATCACGATATGGCCAACGCCGGACGTTCGTGGTCAGCTG
The DNA here is from genome assembly GCA_023129265.1 of Thermoplasmata archaeon. Classification (GTDB taxonomy): domain Archaea; phylum Thermoplasmatota; class Thermoplasmata; order RBG-16-68-12; family JAGMCJ01; genus JAGMCJ01. The sequence continues at coordinate 10,242 of JAGMCJ010000131.1, forward strand.
CACCAGGTTTGAAGAACCACGTTGCCTCATATACCCACACCCATTCCTCTGGGCAGTACTCTCATACCAGTGTCTCTCCCATTGTAAAGGACGGGATTGTCTTGACCGCTGTGGACGATGTTGTTTACGCCTTTGACACAAGCATCAACTACTTGTGGAGTGTCCGATTGATTCCAGAAGATCCTGGGTTTACATACGCAACGGCTCGATCTCTTGCTGCAGGAAACGACAGAGTCTTCTATGGAACCGCAGATCTCTCGCTAGTACAGCCGCCAATCAACGGTGTGTTGGTCGCGCTTGACTTACAAGGAAACGAGCTCTGGAGAAGAGATGACTTCCTCGCAGAGTTCCCTG
>JAGMCJ010000132.1 GCA_023129265.1 Thermoplasmata archaeon
ATGACGGCGGTGAAGTTGCCCTTCTCTCCCTCCAGTCCGATTAGGTCCGCGTTCGTGACCAGCTCTATGTTCGGATGCCTTCCCGCTTCAACGAGCTTGGGGGACAGTATGCACATGGAGCAGTCGTTCGTGGGAAAGGTCTTGTCCAGCTGTGCCATCCGGCCCCCGATGAACGGAGAGCTTTCGAGGATTATCGCTTTCGCGCCAGATTCCGCGAGGTCGAGTGCAGACTGTATTCCAGCAATTCCTCCTCCGATCACTACCACTACTCGACTCAACTAGTTCCCTCCCTCGGAACAGTCAGGGGCAGCAGAATCGGTGTTCCCAGACGTGCTATGTTCCCCAACATAACGCGGTTATTAATACTTTCCTGAACCTCCTCAGTCCTGAAGTGTTTTGGGCGGGAGGGGCAAGCCGGTGAGGGAGTGGCAGGCGTGGTCTGGTTGCTCGATTTTTGGCAAGACATCAAGGGAATGACATCTCTCGAGAATGGAACTGACGTTTCTCTTGCCATGACGGCGAGAGCTATTCTGCCCGGGCGATCTCCCTCAGCATGTTCCGCGGTTTCTTCTTTTTTCGTGATGTATTCCATACTGAGCAGGGAACCGGCAAACAGCAGTAGGGCCCCGACTGTCTCGAAGGCGCAGAGGGCGATGGCAGGAACCAGAGCGTTGCTATCCTTAGTCCCGATGAAAGCCTCCCCAGGAAGGCTGAAGGATTGTCTCCTCTTTCCCGGCACACCCGCGTGGAAGCCTCCTCTCAGCCAGGACGATTTCTAGGTTGCACAGACCGCGTCCCACTGTGTCCTCCTTGAGACCTCACTGTATCTGGACTCCATAATCCCGCAAGGCGTTGAAGCACATGTCCTGAACGCTCTCCGGCACCTTCTCCCTTGCCGCGGCGACGAGATCAGGTCCCTGAACGATGTCCGACTTCCTCGCTCTCGCGTTCCCCTCGCTTGCCTCAATGATTTTCCGAAGTGCTCGCTTTCTGACAAAGACAGGCATCTCCGTCACAGAGAACTTGAGCGCCTCCCACACGTTGCTCTCCCACTCCATGGTTCTCATTGTCCCTCACTCCGCCAGAACGACTTCGTCTGGAAGCCAGCATGTCGGATCCTCGGCCATCATGTCCCCTGTCTTCTCGAAGGCTTTGCATCTCGCCCCCGCGCAGGAAATCCGATACTTGCATCGACCGCACCTGCCTTTCAAGAGGTCCCTGTTCCTGAGCGTCTCGAGTATCGGAGAGTCATACCATATGTCCTTCAGGCTGTCTTCTCTGACGTTCCCGAGCTTCACTTGAAGAACCATGCAGGGAATCACGTCCCCATTTGGAAGTATGGTAATGAACCTCGTTCCAGCTGCACAACAGCTTCTCGTGTATTTCTCCAACATTTCGTCCTCCGGGACCTCCCTCTCGACTTGAACCCAGTACTGAGGCAGCGCTACGACTCTGTAGATGATGTCCCCTTCTGACTGCCATCGAATGATCTGGTCTATGATTTGCTTCCGTTCGTTAGTTCCCAACTCGTATTCGCTTCTTCCCCTTCCCCTGCCTGCTTGGACATAATCGAAAACCTCAACCGCATTCGCACCGAGGTTCTTTGCCTTCTTGACTATGTCTTCGAGTTGCATCCAATTGTCCCGGTACATCAGAGGAGCGATTTGGAAAGGCATACCCAGCTTTGCGCAGTTCTTGGCACCTTCCACCGTGCGCTCCCACGCACCTTCCAGACCCCGGAAGTTATCATGAGTCTGAGGGTCTGCTCCATCCAGGCTTATCGCGATACCGCCACAGCCTGCTGAAAGGAGACGAGTGATCAAATCCTCCGTCAAGGACATCCCGTTCGACCCCATTACCGGCTTCACGCCCGAATCGTTGGCATGGGCAACGAGTTCCACCAGGTCCTCCCTCAGAGTTGGTTCCCCGCCATCCAGTATGATGACCTTCGCCCCAAGGTCCGCAACCTCGTCGATGACCTGCTTCGCCTCATCAGTACTCAATTCGTTGCTGTCCCGCTCTCCTGAATCGCTGTAGCAATGGGGACACTTCAGGTCGCATTCTCTAGTAATCCCAAAACTCACGAGAACCGGAGATCCGTATCGATTCTGCATCTTAGCACCTCCCCAATCAGGACAGTCTCACATGAGAAGGCTTCAGCTATAAGTCTATTATCCTGTCGTCCTAGGAGGTGAAGCTGACCCCATCTGGCCGAGCGCTCGACTTTGGCTGCAGTAGGAACAGGGCGTTCAGTCTTGTCTTCACCACTTCCAGCTCACACCCTCCACTTCGGGAAGCGATGCCAAGCACACAGCAGTCTCGGCACCTTCCTCTGGCGTCTTGTAGAAGGCATGCATGTCCGTGATGGGGACACCTCGGCATCCGACCTCGTTGGTGCGAAAGTCCATAGATATCATTTAATACTAAATCGCCTTAGGGCAAAATACTTATATAGTTCAGCGCATATGTATATATCGTGCCCCAAGGAAGAAGGAGAGGTAGAGGTCGAGGCAGACGTTGGATAACAGGGCTCCCTGAGAGCAACTACTTCCAACCCAGAGGCGTGGATCCGGCGGACCTCAACACCGTCACATTGACGCTCGAGGATCTGGAAGCTATAAGGCTCGTCGACCTGCTTGGTCTCACTCAAGAGGATGCCGCATCCCAGATGGGCGTCTCAAGAAAGACGTTCTGGAACGACCTGAAGAGCGCTAGGAAGAAGGTCGCTATGGCGCTCACCCGAGGGTTCGCGCTGAGAATCGAGGGAGGCAACTACATCCTTCGCGGGGAGGTGCACTGATGGACGAGAAAGTTAGGATTGCAATTCCTGTGGACGAGAACGAGGGATTGAAGAGCGAGGTGTCCGACCATTTCGGAGACGCTCCCTTCCTGCTCGTCTGCAGCGTGAAGGCGGAGAGCATCGAGGACTGGAAGGTCCTCCCGAACCCGGGCGCCGAGGCCACCGTTCACAAGGGAATGGAAGCGGGCAAGCTGCTCGTGGAAGAGAAGACGGACGTGGTGGCGCTCGTCCAGCTCGGTGAGGGAGCGTTCTGGATGCTCAACGGAAACGGGATCAAGATCCTCCAGATTCCCGGGGAGTCCGAGAAGAAAGAAGACGCAGGATGGTACGCCCGGAACTGGAGGACACTGAACGAGATAAGTACATAAAGGAGGTGAATGAAAAATGCCATGGGGAGACAGAACTGGTCCGTGGGGTCAAGGACCCAGAACCGGAAGAGGCATGGGCTTTTGCGCGGGATACCCCGTCCCAGGCTACATGAATCCCGGATTTGCGGGATATGGACGTGGCCGTGGATTCGGACGCGGGCGAGGAAGAGGCGGGTTCGGGCGAAGAGGATACTACGATCCGTATCCGGAGGTTTACCCTCCGGGTCCGCAGGTTTACCCTCCGTATCCGGAGGTTCCTCCGCCAACGACGCCGCCGTACGCCCCGCCCATGCCCCCGACGGGGGAGTGGTACCCGAAGGACGAGAAGTCCTATCTCGAGGAGATGATGGGCCATCTCGAGGACCAGATGAAGGAGATCAAGGACCGCCTGAAGGAACTGAAGAAGGAATAGGACGAGACTCAGACCTGCATCGAAGCCGCCGAGCCCGCCAGAGCAGCGAAAGGCATAAGTGAAGGAATCGCTCTTAGTCAAGCAGCCATTCAGGCAATGGCGGGGAGAATCCAAACCATGCTGGAGCTTGTCCTTCGAATCAAATGCCAGGACAACTGGGTCGCTGACATAACCAAGAAACACGACGTTCCGATAAGGTTCCTGGGCTGCAAGCCCTTCGGCGAGAACGGGGGTAGATCGCTCATAGAGATCGAGAAATCGGACGACACCGAGGCACTTCTCAGGGACATGGCCAATCACCCGGAGATATGCAGTCTGGATGTCTTCCCATCCAAGGATGGAAGGATACTCGGCAGGGTCTCGACGGAGAGGTGCTATGCTTGCAAGCTTCTGACGGGCTCCGATTGCTTCCTCACCTCGGCTGTGACGGTACCGGGCGGTTGGACGGAGTGGACCCTGGTTTCCCCCGCGGAGGATGCCATCTCTCAGCTCATCGGTAACTTGAATACGGCCGGGTTCGACGTGGACATACTGAGCAAGACTGTCCTCGAGAAGCACTCTGTTCTAACGGACCGGCAGATGCACGTCCTGACGCTAGCGTTCGAGGAGGGATACTACGACCAGCCCAGGAGGACGAGCGTAAGGAAGCTGTCCAA
>JAGMCJ010000133.1 GCA_023129265.1 Thermoplasmata archaeon
AGGGATGAACCTAATGGGTGAGGCCAGGCTATTCACACAGCGAGATGTCAACTGCAAAGGAAGGTACTCAGGCTTCTGAAGAGAAGAAGACCCGGTCGCTCAAGAACGTGAAGCACATAATCCTCGTTCTGAGCGGGAAAGGCGGTGTCGGCAAGAGCACGGTGGCCACGAACCTCGCCATGAAGTTCGCGGTAAGAGGGCGGGAAGTCGGTCTTCTGGATGTGGACATCCACGGTCCCGACATCCCCATGATGTTAGGGATACAGGACATGCGGCTCGGCGGGGATGGGACGAAGATCGATCCCGTAATCGTTCCTCCGAACCTGAAGGTCATCTCGATGGGCTTCCTGCTCTCCAACAGGGACACGCCTGTCATTTGGAGAGGCCCCTTGAAGATGAAGGCAATCGAGCAGTTCCTTTTTGACGTTGACTGGGGACAGCTCGACTTCCTGATAGTGGACCTGCCTCCTGGTACTGGGGATGAGGCCTTGAGCATAGCTCAAATGGTGCCCGAAAGTGATGGTGCTATCATCATCACCACACCTCAGGACGTCGCTCTCCTCGATTCGAGGAAGGCCGTGAACTTCGTGAGGACGCTCAAACTGCCCGTGATCGGCATAGTGGAGAACATGAGCGGGCTCAAGTGCCCCGAGTGCGGGCACGATATCCAGCTGTTCAAGACCGGTGGCGGTGAGAAAGCGGCCAAGGAGATGGGCGTGCCCTTCCTCGGAAGGATTCCCATCGACCCTGAGATCGTGGACACGGGAGACGACGGTGTGCCTGTCGTCCTCCGCAACCCCAAGGGCCTGGGCAGCGTCGCTCTCGAATCAATCATGACGCGTATCGAGGAGATCATCGAGAAGAAAGGAGACTGATTTCATGGAACAGAAAAGGGAGTTCGTGTGTCTCAGTTGCGGGCACAAGTGGAGTCTGCCATACGGAACGGGTAGGCCCCAGTCCTGTCCGAAATGCAACAGCCCGGACATCGTCCGGTCCGACCAAGGCAGAGGCTTCGGAGGAGGCAGAGGTCGGGGAGGATCGGGAAGAGGCCTTGGAAGGGGCCAGGTAAGGTAGGAGGAATCTGTATGAAAGTCGCGATATCGTCAACAGGTACGGAGTGGGATTCACCGCTGGACCCGCGGTTCGGGCGGTGCGAGTACTTCTTTGTTGTCAACACTGACACCAAAGAGACAGAGACTATGAGGAATCCAGGCATGAGCGCGCCCGGCGGATCTGGGATAAGTGCGTCGCAGTTTCTCACGGACAAGAGCGTTGAAACGGTGATAACTGGAAACGTCGGACCCAACGCCCACAGGGCCCTGACCGCGGCGGGGATCAAGATCGTAGTCGGCGCTTCTGGATCGGTTAGGGAAGCGCTGAAGAACTTCGAGAAGGGGCTCCTTGGTCAGCCCGCTGGACCCACCGTTCCCGGCCACTTCGGTCAGGGCGGAGGAAGGGGCCGGAGGTGACACATCCCCTATGTGAGGTCCGTTCCCTCGGGATACGGAAATTTCATATGGAGATTACACTTACCTGAGAAGACACCACCTTGGGACTTGATTTAGGCTAAGGGGGAGTTGGAAGCCGAAGGAGATGGAATGATGCCAGAGAAGAGCATGAAAGCTGACGGCAAGAAGTACATGTGGGATGGATACACATACAACGAGGAGGACACCGGGAAGTCGGAGGACGAATACAGGGAAATGGGATTCGAAACGATAAGAATCGCCCGTGGTGACGGTCACCTCATCTACATGAGGAAGCTCGTAACGGACTTCGTCCTGGAGCTGGAGGGGGAAACATGACGGAAGGTTCCGTTCTCGTCATAGGGGCTGGCATGGCGGGCATGCAGGCGTCCCTAGACCTCGTGGAACAGGACTTCAGGGTCTATCTCGTGGAGAGCAAGCCCACGATCGGCGGGAAGATGGCGCAGCTCGACAAGATGTTCCCAACGGGCGAGTGTTCCATGTGCACGCAACTCCCGAAGATGCTTGAGATCACGAGCAATCCGAACATCACACTCATGGCCTTCTCCGAGGTCGTCGGTCTGGAAGGCTCTCCAGGGGATTTCAAAGTCAAGGTCCTCAAGAAACCGACGTTCGTCGACGCGATGAAGTGTACGGCCTGCACGGAGTGCTTCCCCGCATGTCCTGTCGGCGACGTCCCGATGGAGTTCGACTTCGGGATGAGCAAGTCGAAAGCAATCACGTTCTACTCACCCTTCCCGCCGAGGAAGGCGATAATCGACCCAGAGGCGTGCACGTACATCAAGGAGAAGCGATGTGGTGAAGGGGACGTTCCTCCGTGCGTCGAGGCCTGCAAACCGGAGGCCATCGACTTCACCCAGACACCGCAGGAAGTGGATATCAACGTGGGAGCGATAGTGGTCGCATCAGGAGCGGAACCATATCGACCCGAGACATCCAAGTTCGGCTACGGTGAGTTCGAGAACGTTCTCACCTCCATAGAGTTCGAGAGGCTCCTTTCCGGGGTCGGACCCACCGGAGGAGTCGTCAAGCGAAAGGACGGAAACGTGCCCAAGAGGGTCGCCTGGATCCAGTGTGTCGGTCCGAAGGACCTCA
>JAGMCJ010000134.1 GCA_023129265.1 Thermoplasmata archaeon
GACGACATCGTCGCCTACGCGAAGGGTTTCCAGGAGTACTACAGAGATGCCGAGGAGACGGGAGTCGCGTACGTCCGCTCAAAGGTCGAGAATGTCACGGAGACCGAGGAGAAGAACCTCCGGCTCTCGCTGAGAGGGTCTTCTGGAGACAAGGAGCTCGAAGTGGAGATGCTGGTTCTCTCAACGGTGACGACTCCCAACCCCGCGAACGAGTCTTTGGCGGGGACTCTTGGCGTCGAGCTGGATGCGCATGGTTTCTTCAAAGAGCGGGATCTGGCGGCCGAGCCCACCGCGGCAACGCGAGAGGGCGTCTTCCTGTGCGGGGGGTCCCGAGGCCCGGGCAGCATACCGGAGGCCGTTGCTGGCGCAAGCGCAGCCGCTGCAGGCGCCTCGGCACTCCTGAAGGATGCAAGGGGAACGGCGCTTGTCGAAGTAGAAGAGACGCCCCAAATCGAGGTCGCACCAGAGGACGAGCCCAGAATCGGGGTCCTGGTCTGTCATTGCGGAGCCAACATCGCTGGTTTCATTGATGTGGATGACCTGGCTGAGTATGCCCGAGATCTTCCGGATGTCGTTGCCGTCGAACACGACCTCTTCGGATGTGGCGGCGGAAAGCTCAAGGAGATGATCGTCGAGAACGGACTGAACAGGGTCGTCGTTGCTGCCTGCAGTCCGAAGACCCACGAGCATCTCTTCGGGCTTCACTGCGGGAGCGTCGGGCTGAACAAGTACCTCATGGAGATGGCCAACATCCGGAACCACTGTTCCTGGGTTCACATGGACGACAAGGTGAAGGCGACCGAGAAGGCCAAGAAGCTGACAAGGATGGGCGTCGCGAGGGCAAGACTGCTGGAGCCCCTGGACAAGATACACTCGGACGTAATCCAGAAGTGCCTCGTCATCGGGGGCGGGATCTCAGGGATGACATGTGCTCTCCGTCTGGCGGACATGGGATTCGAGGTTCATCTTGTCGAGAAGGAGAACGAGCTGGGCGGCGCGCTCAGAGATCTGAACAGCATGCTCCCGGGTGAGGAGGACCCATCTGCGCTTGTCTCGGAACTTGCAGACAGGGTGGAATCCAGCGAACTCATCAAGGCGCATCTGAACACGGAGATAGTCGACGTCGATGGCTTTGTCGGACGGTACGAAGTCTCGGCTTCCGAGGGCGGCGATGATGTCAGCCTGTCCGTCGGTGCCATTGTCGTGGCGACCGGTGCGGACGAGATGAAGCCGACAGGCCTCTACAAGTATGGAGAGAACCCCAACGTGATAACGCAGCTGGAGCTGGAAGAGCGCCTTAAGGCGGGAAAACTCGACCAGAAGGAGCAGTCCAACGTCGTCTTCATAAGCTGCGTGGGCGCGAAAGAGGTCGGCGAGGAAGACAATCAGTACTGTTGCAGAATCGGCTGCGAGAACATCCTCAAGAACGCCAGGATCATCTCTCAGACAAGACCGGACATCGGGATACACATCCTGCACCGGGACATGACCCTTCCGAACAAGCACGGGGAAGGGCTAAGGAAGGAGCTGGAAGGAAACGACAAGGTGAGGTTCATCAGATACACAAGGGAGGAGAAGCCCGTCGTCAACGGGGATTCCAGCGTGGTCGTCCGGGACTCCGACAGCGGCGAGAAGGTGAAGATAGAGTCCGACCTGGTCGTGCTCACCTCCCCTCTCGTCGGTCGCGAGGAGAACGCCACCCTCAGCGAGATGCTTCGCACGCAACTCGGTCCCGGTAACTTCTTCGTGGAAACTTTGGGCAATCTCAAGCCCCTCGACTTCGTCACGGACGGCATATTCCTCTGCGGAACGGCGCACTCCCCCAAGGGGGTCCCCGAGGCCATCTCCGACGCCGAGGGAGCGGCTTCGCGGGTTGCCACTCTGATATCAAAGGACAGGATGGAGAAGGAACCAGCTCTGTCCTTCGTCGTTGACGAGAAGTGCGATGGTTGCGCCTACTGCGTCGACCCGTGTCCCTTCGATGCGATCACCCTGATCGAGTACTTGTACGAGGGCGAACTGAAGAAGACCGTCGACGTGAACGAGGCCGTGTGCAAGGGCTGCGGCATCTGTATGGCGACATGCCCCAAGGATGGCATCTATGTGCGTCACTTCAGGCCCGAGCAGTTCAGTGCGATTGTGGAAGCTGCCCTGGAGGCGATTGAATGACCGAGGAGTACGAACCGACCATACTGGCCTTCTGCTGCAACTGGTGCTCCTACGCGGGTGCCGACTTGGCGGGTGCATCCAAGATCCAATACCCTCCGAACGTCATAATCGTCCGGGCCATGTGCACTGGGATGATACATCCCAACATTGTCATGGACGCGCTCACCAACGGTGCCGATGGAGTTCTCGTGTGCGGCTGCCATCCAGGTGACTGTCACTACCTTGAGGGAAATCTAATAGCGGAAAAGAGGGCCGAGGCGATTGAGCTCATGCTCGAGGACTTCGGTCTTGAACCAGAGAGATTCAGGCTGGAATGGGTGTCCGCGTCCGAGGGGAAGAAGTTCGCGAGGATCGCCAAGGAGATGACAGATGAACTGAGGGAACTCGGACCGAGTCCATATAGGACGTGAGCCTTCCCTCCATAAGAGGTGTTAGCAGATTGCACAGCGAAGGAGGTGATTGATTGAAAGTATGTGTACCATCGATGGGCGGTTCGGGCCTTCAGGAAGAGGTCGGAGCTCACTTCGGTAGGGTCCCCACGTACACGATAGTGGACGTCGACACGAATGAGGTCAAGGTCGTCAAGAACGTCAGCGAGCATATGGGCGGGACAGGAATGCCGCCCGAGCACCTTTCTCGGGAAGGCGTGCATATCATGCTCTGCTCTGGCCTTGGGTCCAGGGCGATAAGGATGTTCGAGGACTACGGCATAGAGGTCTACGTCGGAGCTTCGGGTACGGTCCAGGACGCGATGGACGCGTGGAAGAACAATCAGCTGATGATGGCGACGGACGAGAATGCCTGCAAGGAGGCCAGACGTCACTGATTCCGGAGACGTATCCTCCGAGGAAGCCCTGGCGGGAGAGGTCAGATGATCGTATCGGTTGCTAGCAGGAAAGGCGGGACGGGGAAGACGACGATTGCCGTGAACCTCGCGCTGAGCCTGAACGACGTTCAGCTCCTCGACTGCGACGTGGAAGAGCCGGACTGCAACATCTTCTTGGGGAGGGACCTCGACCTCGCAGGCCTTCTTGTCTATCCTCGGGACTTTCAGGCGGACCTCCTCGACCAAGTCGAGAAGATGTGGAGGAATGTGAAGGAGGCGCTGACTTGACGAGGGACCGCAAGAAGTCGGACCTCGATAAGTTCGTCGAAGAGGTTCAGAAGGAGATCGACAGGAAGGAGGCGGAGACATACTCGAAGAGGGTAATCGAGGAGTACAGGAACCCGAAGAACATCGGACAGATGGAGGATCCCGACGGAGCCGCCAAGTTCAAGGGTCCGTGCGGCGACACTATGGAAGTCTACCTCAAGGTGGAGGGCGGCAGAATCAAGTACATCTGTTTCTTCACGGACGGGTGCGGCCCCTCGATTGCGTGCGGGAGCATGCTGACCCAGATGGCACGCGGGAGGACCCTGGACGGGGCGGCAGACCTGAGCAAAGAGGAGCTGATCGAAGTCCTTGGCGGGTTGCCCGACGAAAGCCTTCACTGCGCGGAACTCGCCGTCACGACATTGCGGAAGGCACTCGAGGACCTCGGTCGGGACCCGAGCTGAAGGAATAGATATATCTCTAGAAACACTTCACAGGGTTGCGCATGTCCGAACTCCTGCTCATACTCCTGACCACGACGCTCATAAGCCTGATAGCGTTCGTCGGTGTCCTGACCCTCGCCATGAGGGACGAACTGCTCGACAAGATCCTTCTCCTTCTGGTATCCCTCTCGGCGGGGGCGCTCATGGGCGGCGCGTTCATACATCTGCTTCCAGAAGCGCTCGAGAAGTCTGGGACCCCGGATGTGCTTATGTTCGTGCTCGTGGGCTTCGTGCTCTTCTTCATCGTCGAGAAGGTCCTGTTCTGGCGGCACTGCCACGACGCCAAGTGCGATGTTCATACGTTCACGTACATGAACCTCATCGGGGATGCCGTTCACAACTTCATCGATGGCCTGATAATCGCGGTCAGCTTCGTCGTCAGCGTACCGCTAGGGCTCACGACGACGATCGCAATAGCAGCTCACGAAATCCCGCAGGAGATAGGTGACTTCGGGGTTCTCATCTACGGCGGGATAAAGAAGCGGAGGGCTCTGGCACTCAACTTCATCGTGGCGCTGACGGTCATAATCGGCGGCGTCGTGGGCTACTTCGCCTCCAGCCTCATCGAGGAGGTCGCCATATTCCTTCTTCCCTTTGCCGCAGGAGGCTTCATATACATCGCAGCCACTGACCTGATCCCTGAGATACGTAGTGTCGTCGAGGTCAAGAAATCCCTCATGACGCTCGGGGTGTTCATCATCGGAATCCTGCT
>JAGMCJ010000135.1 GCA_023129265.1 Thermoplasmata archaeon
GATATCTGGATAGAGAGGTTCAAGAAGGAGGCTCTGCCCCGCATCTTGGAGAGAATCCAGCCCGCCAGAGTCCTCCTCTTCGGCTCGAGGGCCACCGGTGACGCGAGGGAAGAGTCCGACCTGGATGTGATCGTGGTCTCCGAGCACTTCAAAGGCGTTCGCTTCCTCAAGAGAATGGAGATGCTGCTGAAGATTGCGAGATTCCCCAAGCACGTGGACTACCTGTGCTACACGCCCGAGGAGTTCGAGAGGATAAAGGGGACCTCGTCGCTCATACAGAGCGCCATGAAGCAGTGGATCGAGATTGCTGCGTAGGTCGAACCGCCCATATGAAATCGTTTCGGGGGAAAGGATACATGAAGCACCTATGCCTCAACAACGAGATCGTAGTACAGCTTCACGGTCTTGCGCTCTCCGTCCTCCTCAGGCTCTTCTTCACTGCAGCGTACAAATCCAAGGTCCTCGTAGAGCTTCACTCTGTCAGTATATGAATCAACGACGGCTAGCCGACAACCGACGCTCTCGGAGAGGTCATGAGCCAGTCCGATGCAGAAGAGTATCATTTCCTTTCCAAGTTCCTTCCCTCTATACTTTGTGTCTCTCCCAACTCTAGCCAGCAACACAGCAGGCATCCGAGGATACGGAAAGTAAGGGAAATCTGCCGTATCCAAATCCGTCAGTTCCACTACGCCGTTCAAGACTGTGGCGTATGCGATGATGTCTCCATTCTCCTCGTTGACCATTATGTAAGTTCGGGCATACTTCAGACTGTTGTACTTGAGAGCCCATTCCTTCAAGAACTTGTTTATGTCCTCGTCTCCACAGTCAAAACCATCCACATTATGGTCTTCTGTCAATCCCTTGATCTTGTGAGTTGGGGACACACCTAGTCATGGTTATGTTTCTGAAAAATCTTTCGGGCATCAGAGGATGTCTGAATCCGTTTCTTGTCTGGTTTTGGATTCTTCAGCTGCTTCGCTAGATCCTTTGCGTGCTTTCCTCTTATCTTGACGACAGGGTCATACGGTAATGCCATTCTTCTGTCTCCGTTTCTTGCCTCATTCTTGTGCAATATGGGTTTTCATATCACACGAAACTCAATCGTATTCAATGATATTTAATGGTATCCAAGAGTATCCCATGATATGCCACAGCATACGATAGCATCCTCTAAAGTCTCATTCCTCAGTACCTGGAAAACCTTTTGCACTCCACTATCAGGAATCACAAGCAGAAGGTGGACCATCAGGACGATGTGCTCATGCTCAAGCTCGAGAGACAGGAGTCCAAGGACACGGTAGAGGTAGGTGATTCCGTGCTGGTCAAGATTGCAGGCAAGTGGGAGGATGGGAGCGAGTTCGAGGCGTACGACTGCACACGAGCGATGCGTCCTGGACGGTGATATCGAATTCTCTAGCGGCTGGGACAAACAGCCGCTGCACCCTCCTTCCCTTTTGTCGTTAACAGCACTCTCATGTATGGCTAACGTCGATTGCGGAGAGCGATTGCCATGTATTACGACAAGAGGCTGAGAGAATGAGGGTGAAGGTGGATTTGGAGAGCGATGCACTCTACTTCAGACTCTGCGAGGATCCGATAGAAGAGAGCGAAGAGGCGGTTCCCGGAATAGTCGTGGACTACAATAAGGAAGGGAAAATCGTCGGAATCGAGATACTCGGAATCAAGGAGAGAATCCCTCTGAAAGAGCTGTCATATGTAAAGGTCGATCTACCGACCGCCGCCTGAGAGTCCACAGGTATGAAATCGTTTCGGAGGAAGACTCAGGTGTTAGAGGCTAGCCAGAACGTATCTTCAGTCGTCCTCACCCAATACGCCCTTCCCGCCAACAACAGATCAGAGTCCGAGAGAACCCTCAGGAAGTTGGGCGGGGCAGGATCGAAGTCCTCCGCCCGCTCGACGGGCAGGACCGCCTTGAGGTCCGCCGCAGTGAAGGAGGCATTCGTGGACGGGAACCCGACAAGGTTCCATCCCCCATACAACTGTGTCGTGGTCTGAGCGGGAACCACTCCCGCCACTGTGAGGTTCGAGTCCTCAGTAACGTTCACCCATATTCCCATGGTATAACGCTCGAAGGATGAACCATTGGAAAGGTATTTAGTTCCCCCCAACCATATTTTTGTCGAGGATCTAATGCCAGACCCGAAGAGAATAAGTGTGGAGGAACTAGAGGAAAGAGAGAGAATTCTGGCCAAAAGAGAGAGACTCACTCTGAAAAAGATGGAGGAGTTGGCTGAGCGCGAGGCCGACCTCGATGTGAGAACAAAAGACCTGAAAAGGAGGGAGAGGGCTGTTGCGAACAAAGAACCCGGCCTCAAGAAGAAGGAGGAAGTTCTGAACGAGAGAAAGGCCGACCTCGAAGCCTGGGAAGCAGAGCTTAGAAGGATGGGCTCTCGCGTGGCTGAGGAAAGATTGAGACTGAAGCGGACGGAATTGCCCGAGGAAAGAGAGGAGTTTCCAAGCGCCATCAAGAGCTTCTTCAAGCTACTCATTTCAGGAAAGAAACCTCCAGAGGAGAAGAGGCAAGAGTCTTAGTTCTTGATGTTTCACAATCTGAACTCAAGACTTCCAGGCAGACTCTGGAAGAGGCGCTCTGCGATTCACGCATCGAAAGATGGGAGGAACAATCGTCCTGGATGGTTTCCATCAAGCTCCCCTAGGCCTGGCAGGAAGAAAGCGAAACGTTGATTATCTCGTATTCCGTTGGGTCTTTTCGAGGAGGAGATGAGGAGGGCGGCCGAAGGCATCATAAGTTTGCTGACGAAGAAGCTAGATGATATTCCCATTTTATATTCTATCCATATCTGGTTGGACGCGGAGAGGTTTGAGGACATCGATGGTCCTATCCTCTTGGACAAGATTGAAACGCTCGTGAGATCCCTGGACAAAGCCAAAGAAAAGGATCTGCCCGTATCTTTTGACTTCCTCAACGCTCATGTCTTGATTCAAAGATATACACCGGACATTTCCAGGCGAATCTTCGTTGTTTCCGCAAAGTGGATGGAAGTCACTTGACCAAGCTACGATTTGACAGAAGGTTTCCAGTGTTGCGGTCCCTCGTTCGAAAGGCTCTTCTTTCAGATAGCGTGAGGTTCATCGTGAATCGGAGGATTCCAAACTGAAGAAAGATGAGATGGACAGGTTCCTCTCCTTCCTGAGGAAGTGCGAGGAGATACTTGAAATCAACCCCAATGACGAGGATGCCCTCTTTTCGAAGGGTACGGTTCTTGCGAAGCTGGAAAGATATGAGGAATCCATAGATTGCCTGGGCCGATTGACCGAGTTGGATCCGAGATACCCGAGCGTATGGCGACTGAAATCCACGATATATAGAATGATGAACAAGAGGGATATGGCGGATGAGTGCG
Organism: Thermoplasmata archaeon; assembly: GCA_023129265.1. Taxonomy (GTDB): domain Archaea; phylum Thermoplasmatota; class Thermoplasmata; order RBG-16-68-12; family JAGMCJ01; genus JAGMCJ01. The sequence goes on from JAGMCJ010000135.1 coordinate 3,387, forward strand.
AAAGAACAGCCCAAAAGCTTGAGCGAGAAAACGAGTAGAATCCTTGATTCCTGTCGAATTCCAGAGAAATCACGCCATCTGAGCTTCCAATCCCTCCACTAGCTTCACTATTCTCT
>JAGMCJ010000136.1 GCA_023129265.1 Thermoplasmata archaeon
CGACCTCACATCTTCCTTTTTTTCGCAATCGTTTCAGGCTCTCCGCTCTCATCAATGATCAATGTGGTGTGAATATCACACCTTCTCCTTTCTCTTCCCTTGGAAGCCTCTATAAGCGCTGTCTAGGAGGATCTTCTTCTCATGATGAGTACTCCTCCCTCTTTTTCTTCTGCGGACTACGGCTGTCCCTGAGCTTCCTGCGGTCTGCTTCAGCAGGCTGTTCCTTGGAGGTCCCATTTGCGGAGATGGAAATCAGAAATCCAACTTGTGGAATCGTTGGATGTCACGCGGAACGGATGATCTCTCTCGTTGTCCTTCCAGAACCCCTTTCGAAATGGATATGAAATCGAGGAAGGGAAGCCATGCATCGTTCAATGTAGGCGAATACAGACATGAGAGTCGCCTGCTGCGAGCAATCCTCCTGAGTATGGATGAGACAGGATGGTCCTATGATCGAGGTCAATTCGGAGAGAAGGAGTGGGTAGCGTATGAATCTACTTGGTCGGCTGATTAGGCGGGAAAGGAAGAAGGAGGAGCCCAAGCATGAGAACGCCAGAACTCAAGAATCGAGTTCTGATAACTCTCACAGGGGGGCCAGAAGGCGAGACAAATGGATAGTCAGGCATCGTCTGCCGAATGGTCGGCTAAAGCATCTCTGCACGTTACAACACAAGCCAACTGACAAGGATCTGGCTCCCTACGGACCTGGCGAATATTCCGTTCAGAAATCCACATGTGGGAAATTCTCGAAAAGTGAGAGAATCACCATCGACGAAACACCGCATGAGCCCCTATCTCGAGGGCTTCCTGCGTTGGACCACAGTTCAGGGCGACCAGACGGGTCCCCAACCACGGAATATCGCAGACCACCTCAGGCTCCGAAGAAGCTACCGTCTCCCAGCACAACTCCCCCAAGCGACCATAGGAAGGAGAAGTGCGTTTCGGACGCAATCAAACGCCCGAGCCTCAAGGTGAAATCCGACAGACCTTCTTCCACTGACGACAGGAGTCGCTTGAGTACTGATGATGGAAGGAAACAAGACATCGAATCAATCGTCAAGAGGATAAGCGAACTGCTGGACCCAGAAGTCAAGAGCGCATCAGCCGTCGGAGCAAGAAGCAAATCAGCAATAGCCTCCAAGAGAGAGACTCAAGATCATGGAAGCGCTGGAAGTAGTACTGGGAGGCTTCAATTGGACTCACAACCGGAGGGGAAGACGGTGGATGCTCACTCGGTGAGGCCATCGGAAGACGTAAGATTGAAGGATGGATCCAAGCCTCCATCGCAAGCACCAACAACAAACAGCAAATCGGTTCCAGAACTCAAGGAGGAAAAGAAGTACATCTCGTGCGCGAAATGCGGCGATTCCATATGCGAGGAGGACGAACTCTGGCTATTCAAGTATTATGGGAAGAGATGCGAGTACTGCGACCGGTCGTACTGCAATGAATGTTACAGAGGGCACGTTTGTCCCTCGTCTGAGGTGTGCGCCTATTGCGGCAAGCGATTCTCGAAGGACGTCGTGTTTGTGGCGCAATACTGCCGAAAGATATACTGCTCCTTACAATGCGCGAGACTATGTTACAAGAAGAACAAGGACAGACCCGAATGTTGGGAGTGTGGGGACAGTGAAGAAGACACAGAAGAGGAGAGCGAAGGGGACACCGAAGACACTGAAGAAAGCGATCAGGATGAGACTGACGAATTGGACCTTCACTGCGAATACTGTGGCGTCTCAATCGAGCACGATGACAGGACCAACTACGTATGCATGGACTGCAAGGACGGGGACTCCTTCTGTTCCCGGCTCTGTTTCCACCGCCATCACAAGAGGAAGGGATGGGATCACGATGGGATGACGTTTGGCGAGTACGATGATTTGCCCGAAGAGCGCAGTAGGAAGAGCAAGGTTAGAGTGATAAAAAAGAAGAGTAAAGTCAGAGTGATAGGGAAGTAAGCTCAAGGTGCTCGACCTCTTGAGGGCTTCCACTGTAGAACCACGGTGCGTGGTGATGTGATTCGATTGCGTGGAGTCTACCGTGGTCGCCGAACCACGGCCAGCATAGCGCGTGGTTACCGTGGTTACCGTGGTTAGCAGGAGTTGACTTGAGGAAGCAACCGAGGGCTCCTCCTCAAAGGGAATAGCCTGCATATTGAGCGATTGAGTGAAATCAGGCAAGGAGGACGTCCATTGACGCTCATTCTCCGTGATCCTGTTCGCCGCATCCTCTAGGAGCACCACGCTGACGACTCGCCAACATCGGGAGTCCCCCGGGAACCTCCTTAGGGAGAGCTCGGAATGCAGCATGTAGTGTCCATGGAAATGACGTCCTCCTCACTAGGATTTCGACATCCTTGGGTCTCAATTCATTTGTAACGCCTCTTGGCACTCACATACACTTGACAGAAGTCAGGTGAGACTGTGATCACTATCGCTGGGTCGTGGTTCGCTCGCTTTGTTTCTGGCGTGTGCCGAAATACACCAAGGAAGAAGAAGCAGGAGGCTCACTCAGCAAGAAACAGGCGATTGGGAAAGCCACAGGTAGGTTCTGCACTAGGTCCGGAGCCATTCTCGATGTACAGACTACTGTGGCAGTGCAAGATCCAATTGAAGGTATGGATGAGAACTTATCGATATTGCTTCAGGGGCAGCTTGTGCTCGCATTAATGACCAGTTCATTTGTTTAGCCAGTATGGTTTTCGAGGTGGTTAATCGGTTCGACGGTATATAAAGGATGTTTGAAACAAATGAGGTGTGAGAAAGAAATAAAGGAGGATGGAGCAATTTAGGGTTGGAGGATGTGTTGTTGGGAAAGAAATGGGTAGGGCTGGTACCATTCGGTTTTCGTGAGGGTATTTTGACAGGACTGATTGTGTTGGTGCCGTTGGTTGTTGTTCTGGTTGCTCTGCTTTATGTGGTTTGGAGTGGGAGTTTTGGTAGTGCGCTATGTACGGTATTTGTGGTTCTCGTTAGCGTTATGATGGTTCTATTGATTGGGTTGTCATTGCGTAGTCGGGGGAAGAGGGGTGAGGGAGAGTGTGCTAGACGTTGAAGTCTAGCGTGGATATGA
>JAGMCJ010000137.1 GCA_023129265.1 Thermoplasmata archaeon
AGGATGCCGCCGAGGAGTTCTACGAGAGGTCGCTGAAGTCGGACGAGATGCCCTCCCAGTTCGTGCAGGAAGCTTTTCGATCTGCCCAGCGGAAAAGGATTCTGGCGGACCTGCCGACGTACAAGACGCTGCCACCGGTCGCCAGGTTCTGCGACCGCATCGCGCGCACGTACAGGACGAAGGGCTCGGAAGCTGCCGCGAGGGAGATCCGAAGGAACCAGTCAAGGAGGAAGGAGTTCAAGGCACTGGAGTACGCATTCCTTCTCGCACTGGGCGCAGGCAGGGGCGAGGAGTGGAGGTACACGGAGGACGAACTGGGGTTCGGCGTCCATCTGAAATCGCTTGCAGAGGCCTTGCTTAGCGTCAAGCCTGAGGGATATGACGTTTCGTTGAGGACCCTGCTAACCGCGAGCGGGCATTCTTTCTAGCCAGCTGCGGATGAAGGCAGAGAGACCACCAACCAGGACAATGATCGCCCCTGCAAGCACAATCGCTATTCCAGCCCAAACGATACTCTTTCTCATTACTGCGTCCTCCACATGCGGATAGAGTCGTGAACCCCTTGTGCATAACAGCCCTTTCGCCACAACCTTCTCAAGTTCCACCTTTCGTCTGATTCCTCACTTCCAGCATGGAGCCAGAGTAACAGTCCCTTATCTATTTCTCTGGGCCTTCCTTGATCGCCTTTACGATTTCTTGTAGGTAAGGCATGGTTGCTATCATTTTCAGGTTCTTGTTCGCCTCAACTAGCTGGTCTCTTATGTCTATCAGCACCTCAACTAATTCGCTCAGTCCAACCTTCGTATCCTGCATTTCAATCCCTCGTAGAGAGACTGGGGTGAGTTCGGCGTAGAGGCTTGTCAAGACCTCAGCTGCTGCGACGATCAGAGATCCTTGTCCCAGCCTCAAAATCAGAATGAATCCAATGGTATGAAAAGGTTCTGGGGAAAGGGTTAAGACTTCGGGAATGTTCTCTTTGTGCGGTATACTCGGAGGGAGTAGATTGAGGAAGGACATTGTCCGGGCGGGAATATCGGTCATCATTGTGGGGTCGGTTGTGTTCCTTATTGGCTCAGTCCTAACTGACTACCTAAGCTACTATTGGGGAAGAGCACTATTCTTCCGGTTTGTCATCCACGTAGGCTGGTTCCTAGTCTTTCTGGGATTGGCGATCGCGTTTCTCGGGATAGTATCTGACCCAAAACCAACGAGACCGCAGGCTGTTCCGCAGTTCTCGCCAGCATATCCGCCGGCACAAGGACTAGAGCAAAAGCCGAGCGCAAGGTACTGCGTCATGTGTGGAAGAGAAATCCCACTTGATGCTGTCGTCTGTCCATACTGCAGGCACGACTACGAGAAGTAGTCGTTGAAGCACGGCGAAGGGGAAAAGACACCGAAGATAAATGCACTGATTTGGGGCGAACATGGGTAAGCCATCTGCTCGACAGTGTTGGTGGGAGGCGGGATAGTATGCATGGTCATCGGAATTGCAGTCCTGCAAAAGCCAATGAGAAAAAGGGTGAGTCGACATGAGCTGCATCAGTAGGCTCTCTGATACGAGCTACTCGATCTCTGCATCAACAACGATATGGTCGATATTCGGAGAATAGGACTTGATCTTTCTGAGTGTTGCTCTCATCATCCTGCGATTCTCCTTTTCGACTCCTCTCCTAACCGTTTCCAAGGGTCCTCTTGGCAGCTCATCCTTGTGACATGCCTCATGGTAATGGATGAAACCCTTCTCGCCCACAACTCTCGCGGCCTTTCCGAGATACTCCTTCCCCCACAGATGACCCATAACGACCCGGTCGGCAACTCCCTCTGGCGCAACATCCAGGCAATCACCGAGTAGGGGCTCAACTCCAATCACTCGATTCAAACGGATGTTCTCCTCCAGATATCCGTAGGCCGTCGGGTTGATCTCGCATGCATAGACCTTCCCCGGCTCTGAGTGGACGGCGATGGGTATCGAGAAGTACCCGATCCCCGCGAACATATCCACGACAGTCTCGCCTGGCCTGCAAATCCTCGCCATCCTCACCCGCTCGTGTATGTTCCCAGAGGAGAACATGACCTTCATGACGTCCAGCTTGAAGAGCACGCCGTTCTCCTTGTGAACGGTCGTTGTATCATTACCCAATATCAGCCTCAGCTTGGGTTCCCTGAACTCCCCGCCAATTCCGCCCACGTCCTCGAGGACCGTCTTCGCTCCCAAGACACATGCGTAGGCCTCGGCAACATCACCGTCATATTCCCTGAGCGAAGAATCGAGCTTCAGGACCAGCACGTCTCCGATGAGCTCCCACCTTCGCGGAAGTCTTTCCTTGGCGGGAGCTGGGATGTCGAGACTACGCGCGATCATGCTGAACGGGGTCTCCTGTTCTTTGTTGAGCGGAATTGAAGGCACCTCCACAATCTCGCCTGGCAGGTCGGGAAGCTCCACGTCCGTGTGCAGGAGAGGGATCAGCACGGCACCCTCCCGCTCGACTATCCTCTTCGTCCTGTCCACTGCTCCGATCTCCCGCAGGAACAGCCTGGCTTCCTCCGCCGCCTCTCGAGCCACCCGAAGTACCCGCACAGCACATGAATCGGGTCTCCCGGATATAGGATTGCCGCTCCGCTTACGGGGATTGCCGGTCAGGAGGGCGGTGACCCTGCCGCGGCGAGCACTGCGCGAGTGAGGTTCCGGTCACTATCCCGTGTAGAACATATCTATGGCGCCGAATATGCCGACGAGGATGATTTGCACGGCGATTGCCGCGAGTATGAGACCCATTATCCTCGAGAATGCGAGTGCGCCTATCCGTCCCATCCTTCTCGTGATCCTGTCGCTGTGCAGAAGCAGGATGTAGGAGGCCGCCATCGTCGCCATAATGGCCGCCAGTATCACCGCCGCCTTGACGAGGTCCAGGCTGGGGGACGAGACCTCGGCCATGAACACCATCACCGTCGTTATCGACCCAGGTCCTGCGAACATCGGGACCCCCAGTGGGACCGCCCCCACCGTCTCCTTCTCGAGGGCCTCGGACCTGTCCCTGTCCGTGAGCTTCGTGCCCGGCCTGCCTCCCCAGACCATGACGAACGCAATCGAGAAGAGGAGAATCCCGCCAGCGATCCTGAAGGCCGGTATCGACGTGTGGAAGACCATGAATATGTAGTTGCCCAGAAGGGCGAAGACGAGGAGCGTCACCGAGGCGACCAGTATGACCTTGTTTATCACTTTCCTCTTCAGTTCCTGAGTGTACCCCTCCGTGAGCGCGACGAAGAACGTGAGATTGCCCACTGGGTTGACTATGGCGAATATCGCTGCGAAGGCCGAGAGGGCGAAGTCCATAATTGCGGGGGACTCACTTCCATTCACCTATTTAAGGGTGACACAGACAGGCGCCCTTTCACAAACTATTTGTGCAAAGAAATATTATCGAGTTCAGATGCGCCTCCAGGCTGTCGTGCTTTTGCTCTCGGTGATGCTCGTAGTCCCGTACGTAGCGGCAGCCGACGACCCGACGCGCGTCGACCACGTGAACAAGCTCTTGTCCAACTTCAGCACGCCCCAGCTCGCACCCGGGGAGTCGGGCACCTTCAGCTTCGACGTCGTCAACACGAACGAGAAGAACATGACCAACGTCTCGCTGACGATGAGCATCTACATGTTCGCGACGGCGGAGGAGACGAAGGTCGTGGACAACAGCTGGAGCACGCCGCTCATACGAAACAATCAGGAGCAGGAGTTCATATTCCCGCCCTTCGACGTCAACGGCACTCTGGCGGAGAACAACACCAGGACGTTCAGCGTGGAGATCGTCACGTCAGTGGACACGGTCCGCGGCGGCGTCTTCGACCAAGGGACATACTTCGTGCGCTTCCGGCTGCAGTTCGACTACGTCAACGAGTCCGGCCTAGGCAACTACGAAATGGCGTCGAGGGGCTACTTCACCGACCAGCAGTGGGAGGACGCCACCAACGGCACGAACGTGGGGAACTGCACCCTCGCCGACAGGAAAGGCGATATCTGCCTCACCTACCTGAACGTAGACGGCATCATCCCCGACTCAAGCTTCGGCGTCAAGGAGCCCATGCCCATGTGGCCCTTCTACCTGTTCGTCGTCCTGGCCGCGTTCTTCCTCGTCCTGGGGTTGATGTTCTACCTGGAGGAGAACCCGGGCACTTGGCCTTGGATGGAGAGGAAGTGGAGGCGCTTCCGCGGGCTGTGGAGGCAGACATTCCAGAAGCCGAAGAGACCGAAGAAGTGAAACCTTTATAGCCACGCCTACATTCTACCGGTCCGATGGAAGAAAAGGGCGCGGGCTTCCCGCGAAGGGTCGCGGTGGCATTCTACGCCTTTCTGCTAATCCTGGGGATATTCTTCTATCTCGCCTGGGGCTTAGTGTTCGGCACCTGGGATGTCACCCGTCCCGAGAACGTAGGCGTCTATGCCCTCACGGTCA
>JAGMCJ010000138.1 GCA_023129265.1 Thermoplasmata archaeon
AAGACGACCACGCTCAACGCCATACTGCTCTTCATACCGCCTCAGATGAAGATCGTCAGCATCGAGGACACGAGAGAGCTCAACCTGCCGCACGAGAACTGGGTTCCAACGGTAACCCGGGCCGGGTTCGGATCCAGGAATCCGGTCACAGGCAAGGCGATGGGAGAGATCGACATGTTCGACCTGCTGACATCTGCTCTGCGCCAGCGACCGCAGTACCTGATGGTCGGAGAAGTCAGAGGAACTGAGGCCTACGTCGTCTTCCAGGCGATGGCAACGGGGAAGAGCGCATACACGACGTTCCACGCTGAGGACGTCCAGGCGATGGTCCACAGGATGGAGAACGACCCGATAAACCTCCCGCGCGCTCTTGTATCCGCGCTGGACATCGTCCTGATGCAGGCCCAGGTGAAGGTGGGGACCGACATGACCCGAAGGGTGAAGTCACTCACGGAGTTCATCGGCGTGGACCCAGAGTCGGATGAGCTGATAACCAACACGGCCTATTCGTGGAATCCTGCGGACGACACCTTCAACTACAGCGGGCACAGCTACGTCTACGAGAAGATATCCGTCACGAGGAACTGGTCACAGAAGCGAATGGAGCAAGAGGTCCGGAGGAGGATCGAGCTCTTCAAATACATGAAGAAGATCGGCCTCCAGAGGCACACGGAAGTGGCGAGAATCGTCTCCGCGTACTACAAGGACCCCGATGCCCTCTACAAGAAGGCGAAGGAGGTTCTGGCGAGAGGTTAGACCTCTCCTTCCGTCTCCTCTTCGGCGACTGGCTTCTTGATGACTTTCTTTTGAACCACGGGCCTGTCCACCGGCTTCTTGACGACCTTCTTCGGAACCGGCTTCTCCAGCTTCTCCAGCTTCTTCTCAGCAGGGGGGGCTGCCGGAGGCGCGGCTGCGGGTTTCACGGGGGGCTTCTTTGCGGGCGGCTCCTTACCTGCTGCTGGGGCCTCTTCAATCTCCTCGAAGAGGGTACCGCACTTGTGGCACACCTTGGCCGTGACGGAGTTGAGCGTCCCACAGGACGGGCATGGGCGTGAGCCCATCTTCCTCATTTCCTCTTCTTCCCTGAGCCATTCCTCGAAGGTCACGAACGTCGGCTGCGTCATCCACCAGTCCTGGAATTCCTCCTCGCTGAGGGTTCTTCCAAGAGCCTTGTCGGCCTCAGCGCGGAACTTCGCAACGACCTCGTCGTACTGCATCCTCATCTTCTCGCGGTACTCCTCCATCTCGAGCTCTCCGGTCGCGAACTCCACGCCGCACTCCGGACAGACCTTGACGCCGATCGGGATCCAAGCTCCGCAGCTGCTGCACTTCGCCAGGTCCTTCTCGAATTCCACGCCGCACTTCGGACACTTCTCGCTCGACTCCGGGATGAAAGCTCCGCAGTTCCCGCATTCGACGAGTTTGCCGAGTCCGACGTACTTGAGATAGACGCTGACGGCAATGATGATGACGACTATGATTATGATTATGATGATCCAGAGCCAGAGCGGTAGACCGAGGAAGGGGGTCTCCCACCATGGAATCTCCTTCTCGACCCTGATTGTCACATTGGCCTCTGTTATGGAGACGATGTCGGTCGAGACCTCGATTCTGTATGTGCCCTTTATGTCGTCGGGAATCACGAAATCCGTGATGAGGAATTCGCCGCCAGAATCGGTCACAGAGTCCACGCTAGCTACTGTGCCGAGAAGCTCAACGTGGATGATTATGCTGGGTATCGGATCCCTTGCATTTGTTTGGACACTACCTCGTATCCATATCGTCGTTCCGGGCTCGAATTTCTGGTTAGCAGCGGGCTGGCTTATCGTTACGAAGCCCTCAGGCGGAACAACGAGCAGGGAGATCGTGACATCGTTGTTGGACTCGTTGCCCTCTGGGACCTGGTCAGTCGCGTCGACGACGACTATGAGGTCGTACGTTCCGGTGTCGGGCAGACCATTCAAGACAGAGAGTTCGTAGTCGCTGTATGTATCGCCTCCAACGGACAAATCGGTCAGGCCTGCGATGCTTGGGTCGGCCGTGCTATCAATGTATGCATCGATGGCGAAAAAGGAGACAGAGCTCTGACCGAGGTTGTAGACCCTGACGGTGAATGTGAATGGCTTGGCCTGTGTCACGTTCGGCGGGGTGCCAAGGCCCATGACGCTTGTCGAGTTCACCATGAGGTCTGGCTCGGAAAGAACGGACTTCGTGATCGATGCTTCGTTGTTATCCCAGTTGTAGTCCGTGTTCTCAATCGTGAGGTTCTCTGTGTAAGCGATTACCGTTATCTCATGAGGTCCTGACGAAGTGGCAATCCAGTCAACCGTGGCAAGGGCCGATCCACTGGACTGGATGATGGGAATCATGTCGTTGCCGATCGATGTCCCGTCGTCGAGGAACTCCACTCTGACATTCGTCGCCTCAGCTGAGCCGATATTGCGGATCTTCGCTTGAAGGGTTACCGACGAGAAGACTGGAACCTGAGTCGGGATAGAGATGATGTCGACGACCGGAACCTCGAGGTCTGGCCAGCGGAACATAGTGACGACGTCCAGGTCGATGTTGTTCAGCTCGTTGACCTCATTGATCTTGTCATACATGTCTACGAAGACGGAGACCTTGTTTCCGGCAGCGACCATTGTGGGTCCGCTTTCATTCCACCTGACCGTTGCGTTTCTCGTCCCGTTCGCTGGTACTTCGATTATGGCAACACCGATGTAGTAAACATCCAACGTCGATGGTTCATTCTCCATGATGCCATTCCCGTCGGGATCGATGTCGGTGGAGAAGAAGTACACCTCGACGTTCCTCGTTGTGATCTTGCCATCATTATGAATGGCCGCGGACACATCCAGAGGCAAGTTGTACGGCTGGTCGTTCGAGATGCCGTTCCCGCCGATGAAGCTTATTTCCTCAATCCACAACTCAGGAGTAAGAGCCGAGAACACGAGCTGGATGGTGATGTTCGACATGACGTTTTCAGCTCTGTCCTTGTCTGGATAGTACGTTCCCTCAAGTGGAATATCCTTTGACCCGTTTGCCATGTATGTCCATGGCTCGTAGTGATCCACCACGAACCGTATCTGGGAAAGCGCACGGTACAAGTAAGTGCCATTCGGGAGGATCACGTCTTGCACGAGGTTGCCCAGATCATCAACGGCCACGCTCCAGTTGAGCGTGTCCGAATCGAGGTGATAAAGCGTGAGGCTTGACGTCGGAAGCAATGCACCCGTACCGTCAACAAGCTCGATTGTGAGCCAGTAGTAGACCGAGACCTTGGCGTTTCCGACAATCATGTTGGTCCACCAGTCCTCGCCCGTAGGGATGTACGTCTCCACGTCCGTGAGCCAGACCCATTGGTCCCCGCCGAAGACGAGCTGCTTGTCCAGATCTGGATCGGCGAAGGACACGTTCCTGATGTCGAAGTCAAGCGTGCCAACATCACCGTCATCGGTGTTCAGTGAGAGCGTAGCAACGGTCCAGAAGACCGTGTCCCATATGTATGAGGTGTTCTGAGCGTAGATGAACACGACGTCCCCGGTGAGGTCCACGCCCTTGAGAGACACATCGAATCCCGTTGCCCTGATGTCACCGTCGAGCACCGTGTCCTTGAGGTCTATCCTCCCGTTCCCTCGAGTGAAAAGGGCTCCCTTTCCGTGGTCCGGCGAATCCAGGAGCACCCGGGAGTTCTGCTCGGCTATCAGCTCTCCGCCGTCCAGCACGCAGACGTTGAGAGGCCAGTTGTTGGCCATGTTGGTCTTCAGATCGCTGTTGATCAGTGTCAAGCTGCCTCCGTTCTGGATCTTCACGTAGTGCCTGTTGAAACTCGGCCCTCCCTGTGTTACCGTGAGTTCAGCGTTCATGAACACGATGTTGCCCGTGATCACGAGATTGTCCGTCGCTGAGACGTTCACGGAGTCCATTATTTTGTCAAACGACCAGACCGTTTGTGATCCTGTGTAGACCATGTACTGAGCGATCACCGTGTTGTCGTCGTTGTCGCTCTCTCTAATTGCATCGGTCGGGTCGACCACAACGGTGATTTCCCCGAAACCGGGACTCCCGGCTGGTGCCGACAATGGGCTTATGGCAAGGACCGTGGCCCCAGGCACTAGAATCGCCGGGGACGTCCATGTTCCCACGGAAACGCCATCGATCCAGAAGGACACCTCGAAGATGTCGGCGTCGACCTGGCCTGCGTTGGATATCCAAGCATTGGCCCGGATGTTCTGACCCGCCGAAGGACATGGATCGTCCGGAGACACGTTGTCCGAGATCACGACGAGATTCGGAACAGGGACGACCTGGATGTCCCACGTCGCTTCGTTGTTGACCTCGCTGATCTCCTCCACGGTGTCCGTCGGATCTACGACCACCCGAATCGTGTAGTCGCCGACCTCGCGGGGCGTCCACTGTGCATATACGAAATCAGCCTCGCCTATACCAAGTTCAAGTGAATAGGTGACCAGGTCGATGCTGTCCTGATCGACGAAGAACTCAACGAAGAAGCTGTTAGTCACGGGAGCATTGCCTGTGTTCCGGATCATGGCCGTAATCGTCAAGGGGTTACCAGGATAGCCCTGACCCGGCGCGGATACGAAGACCACGAGATCGGGATAGTAGGGCTCCACATATATGGGTAGCGTCAGCCTATTGTTGCCCTCATTTGACTCCTGAATGATTCCGCCAGTGTCGATGGGCGGGTCAACATCAACGATGACAAGGTGGGTTCCCACTGTCGCATTGATCCATTCGGACGAGCAATTGGCTGAATTGTCGGCTTCCAGCAATGAGATGTTGCAGGAGGGCAAGATGTCCGAGCCGACCGTGAAGTCCACCCGAATGTCGATAGCAGGCCATTCACCCACGTTCGCAATCGTCGTATTTATGGTGACGTTGTTACCGACATGGATTATGGCCGGATCCGTCCAAATGAGCGTGGGCGTAAGGTCCGGCTCTGGGAGCACGAGGCCACCGAGATATATGTCCAGCACGTATGTGTTGTCGGACTCGGTCATCGCTGGGTAGGGATTGAAGCTCATCGTTCCGAAGTTGGAATACGTCGTGTAAGTGGCTGTCGCATTGTAGTTCCCGATGAACTCGGTGTTTGGGAATGTGGGCTGCACCAGAGTGCTGTTCATCCACTCAGAGAGCAAGGGAATCCAGGCCTTCCCGTCTGGACCAGTTGTCTTGTAGGTCCCCACAGTCTTCCCGAGATAGTTGAGTATCTTTGCATTCGGATCATTGGCCCAGCCGTTGTCAGGATACTGGGGGTCAGATCCGTCACCAAGGAGTACTACATCAACAGTGGCATTCTCGACGGGTGCTCCGTTCTCATCTCTGACAGTTGGAACGAGCCAGCGGTGGATGTAGAAAATCGCCTCGGAATCGATGACGAAGTAGTCCACATCGATCCAGATTCTTTCGAAGTAGACATTTGCCGCCGCCAAAGCATCATTGTAGAACGCTATGTCGAGATAGCGTAGCTCGTTGAATGTGTCCATTCCAGCGCCGTAGATGTCGTAGCTTGCCGAGACCTCATCACCAGGACCTGCGCGGGCAACGGGAACGATCGTTGTATCATGCAAATCCGGTATTCCCTCCCGAGCCCACTGGACGGACCTAGTTCCATCATATGTAGGATCCGTGGAATAGGTCACCCAAAGGGTCGCGCTGGTCATCACGTAAGGCAGGTCCATGTCGAACCCATCCACGTACATCCTCTCCAAGGGCTTGACGACGTACCTGACGTTGTCATCGAGCTGCAGGTTTGTCTCATCCTGTCCCGGTGTAGTCGTAGTATCCTTCGTCGGATGAATCGAGTCCGGCAGAGCCGTGCCACTTCCGAGGATTACGTTACCGTACGGCTGAAGGCATGGCGACCTCTGTGAGTCCGAAGCCGGGTTCTGGCTCTGATCAATCGTCATGTTGTAGATGTACACAATGGATGTGTCGTCGGCCAGGATGACGTTGTGCTGATAGTTATTGTTGGAGAAATCAACGCCCACGTACGAATTGACTATCGTCATCTCCGTGCTCCCCTTCAGCGTGACATTGTACCTGAAATCAGGCCCCGCAGAGGCTATGTTCTCGTAGATCTTCTCGATCCTCGAGTCGTACAGCTCGACTGCAGAGTCTGTGAAGGTCATCACCGGAGCATCGTCGTATTCGGCAGTGTCCCCAATATACGTACCCAGCTCCTGTATGGAGAATCCAGTTATCACGGAATCCCGCATCACAACAGAGGAGCCTCCATAGGCATTCAGCGTTCCCGGGAACTTAAGCTGGGAACCTGTGTCCATCAAGAGCTTTCCGTAAACGTGCATGTTGAGCTTAGGATAGCTGTTAATCTGATCCAGCCACGTCGAGACTGTGCTGTTCGTAAGATGAAGAGTACCACCGGCAGGGCCTTGCTGAATGGTAAGGTGATGGACGTGGGTGACATCCTGTATGAATATCAGACCCCCATTCACAATCTCCAGCGTTCCAGTACCGGCAATCGTCACGTTTCCATCCACGCGATAGAAGACATTCTCCCACCTCTCAAAGGCGATGATGGTCATGTCCCCTTTCCAGTCAATCCAGGCTGCCTTGACCTCACGCTGGTCGAGAATTACCATCATGCTTCCAAGAATCATGGTTCCTACGATTAGAAAGCTCACGAATTTCATCATGAACCTCGAAAACTTCTTTGCCATGCTTATTCCTCCATTAAGTATCGATGCTGGACACCTATCAAACAACGCGCAACCAGTATGGTTCTAGACGCTTTTTGACAATAAGGTGCTTGGCATATATATATGTTGTCCACCCAATTTCAGTCCACGTAATCGGTTCTGAAAATCTGGTTATTTCCGCTTTAGAATCTTGCGGACGGGTTTCTTCTTGGAGGTCTCTTCCCCGAGCTTGTGCCCGCAGGCGTAGCACATCACGGCGTCCGAGCTTATCATGGTCCCGCAGGCGGGGCAGGAAATCTCCTCTTCCTCGGCGGCCGCTTCCTCTTCCTCTGCCGGGGCCTCCTCTTCGGCGGGGGCCTCCTCCGCTTTCTCCTCGAGCTTGTGCCCGCAGGCGTAGCACATCATGGCGTCCGAGCTTATCATGGTCCCGCAGGCGGGGCAGGGGACCTCGCCGGCCTCCTCTTCTGCGGGAGCTTCTTCTGCAGGGGCTTCCTCCGCTGGGGCTTCTTCGGCCTCTTCGGCGGGAGCTTCCTCGGGGATCTCCTCGGCCGTGACCTCGGCCTCGACCATCTCCCTGACCTCGACTTCCTTGCCAAGGATCGCCTTCTCCTTCTCCATCAGCTTCCTCCCGTCCTCGATGAGCTTCTGCTTGAGCTGACGGACTTCTTCTTCCTCGGCGGCGGTCTGCTTCTCCCTCTCCAGAAGCTCGTTCGCCTTCTGGATGTTGGAGTCGAGAACGTCTCTCAGCTCCTTCTCATTCCTCAGGTGGGCCTCTTCCTTGGCGAACACCTCGTCCCGCTTCGAGGAAATCTCGCTCTCTTTCCCAGCAAGTTCTTCCTCCCTGCGGAGGAGGTCCTCTTCGCGCGCGACGAGTTGCTCCTGCTTCGAAGATATCTCGGACTCTCGGCTGGCGAACTCCGCCTCCTTTTCGGAGGCTTCCGCGCTGAGTCTCTCAACTCTCTCCTTCTCCGCACGCAGCTCGTTCGTCTCAGCCTCAAGACTCTCCTTCTCAGAGTCAAGCGCCCGTTTAGCAGACTCGATCTCGTCTCTTTGCGTCTGCAATTGGGTTTTAAGCTCACTAAGCTCCGCTTCTTTCTTCCTGATAGTCTCTTCCTTCCCCTTGAGGTCCTGTTCGAACTTCTTGATGGTGTCGAATATGGACTCGCTACCAGTGGCCGAATCGGAAGCGGCTTCTTCCTCGGGAGACTCTTCTTCTGCCAATTATATCGCCTCACACAGATAAATAATCCCGCTTGAACGGAATACATCTTTCGCGGTAATAATCTTTTGTATCTAATCACCTCCGCTATCGAATATCGGGCCTAGAATGGATATTCCGTCTCCCCCGACTTGGACGGCATGCCTCTCCATGCTGTGCTGCGAAGCCCTCATCTTCTCGACCTGGAGGTAGCGGACGAGGTTTCCCCTCATCCTGTCCAGTCCCAGCATGATGATGCCGTCAACCAGGAAACCCTCGTTTCCCAGGAGCTGTGACTCCGCTCCGAGGGACCTCTCCATGATGACGAACGATATGAGGTCGTTGTCCCTGATCATCTTGAAGAAGTAGAACATCTTCTTTCTCATGTCACTCACGTCCTCCATGAGCGAGTAGAGGGCTCCAAGGGAATCGAGGGCGAAGAGCTTGAACTTCTTCCCGTGAACCTTCTTGAAGTGCGTGATCATCTTCTCTATGAACTGCAGGTAGTCGGTCGCCTCGCTCTCATCGACGACTTGGTCGATCTCGCGCAGGTCCGTGAAATCCGATATCTGCAGGTTCAGGGATATCTCGACACCCAGGCTCTCCATGTTCTTCAGGTGACTGGTGACGCTCTCTTCGAGCGTCGTGTAGAGGCCGAATTCACCCGAGTTCGAGAGGTACTTCGACATCATTGCGTAGCAGAAACTGGTCTTCATGGATCCTGGGGGGCCGGTAACGAGAATCACTTTGGGGGATTCAATGTCCGTCTTGAAGACTTTGTCCAGCCCCTCAATTGAGTTTTTGAACATTTCCATCTCCCGGACGGTTTGTCGTTTAGATATCGTCGTAGAATTTAATTCTATCGTTTCGATTATCATGTCTTGGCACGGCCTGACCCACATCGATAACTATTTAACCCACATGCAATATTAGTTCAAACCCGCAGTCCTTATCCGAGGTGAATTTCTTTGGCAGGTGGGGAGAAGAAGACTTGTCCAGTGTGTGATGCAGCAATAGACCCCGCCGCCAAGATTTGCCCTTCTTGCCACACTGACCTGACGCTTTTCGACTTCGACTCGGAGCCGGGTTTGGACATAGACAAGATTAAGATAAACGACGAGGCATCGATAGATCAGATCCTCGCGAACATCGTGGGCGAGGAGAAAGGGGAAGGGGGCGACATCCTTGAAGATATCAAGAGCCTGGGGAAGAACGATACCGCCGTCGTCGAAGAGGCCGAGGAGGAGGGGGAAGTCGAGTTCGAATGTCCGGTCTGCGGCGCTTCAGTGGCCTCCGATGCAACCTCCTGCCCTGGATGTGGCGCGGAGTTTGCTGGGGAAGAAGAGGCCGAATTCGAGTGTCCCGTCTGTCAGGCGATAGTCGCCAGTGACGCCTCGTCCTGTCCGAGCTGTGGGGTTGAGTTCGAAGCCGAGGAAGAGGCCCCCGCCGAAGAGGAGGCCCCGGCAGAGGAAGAGGAAGCGGCCGTGGAATTCGAAGAAGGAGAGGCGATTCTGGTTCCGGAAGAACCCGCCGAGGAAGTGGAAGAAGAGGTGGTGGAGCCGCCAGAATTTGGGGTCCCTGAAGAGCTGGAAATCGAGCCGCCTATACCCGAAATCACAGTCCTAGAAAGGGTGCAAGCGAAGAGAGAGGCCCGCGCACCCGCGGAGATCGAGGGTGAAGAGGACATACGAACCCTCTACAAGAACCTCCCGAAGCTCGTGAACGAAGTGAAACCGATGCTCATATCCGCCAAGAAGCTCGGAATCGACATAACCGAGAGCAGGAAGCTGATCAGCGAGGCGATTGCCGCTGGAAAACGGAGAGACATAAGGAAGGCCGTTGGGCTCGTGAGGCAGAGCAAGGGCGACCTGGAGGACGCCTTCACGGAGCAGATTGCGGGAAGCATCGAGGCATTCCGCAATGATGTGATTGGTGCGAAAAACCTGGGCGCAGACGTCGAGAGGGTCGAGGAGATTATAGAGAGCGGGATACTGTCCCTGGAAAACGAGGACTTCGAGGGTTCCATAAAGGACCTGCAGTCCGCGAAGAAGGAGTTCGAGAAGGTCGGGGCAGGCTTGACGTCAGCGAAGGACGTCCTCGAGGAGGCAGAGCTACTGATTTCCGACGCTGCGGGGTTCGGCATCGACGTGTCAGAGGCAGAGCACCTGTACAAGGAGGGTTCGGCGGCCCTTCATAGAAAGGAGTGGGATGTCGCCTCCCTGTTCGCGAAGCAGAGCAGGGAGAAACTGATCGAGAAGCTGCCCGCCAAGCTCATAGAGGAGATGAAGAGGGCCAGGGACATACTGCTCGAGCTCAAGGTCAGAGGAGGGGACCTGAAGAGACCCATCCAGATACTGAAGAAGGCGAGCACGACCCTGAAGGAAGAGAGATACGTGGACGCCCTCAGGCTTCTCAAGGTCTTCAGAAAAGAGATAAGGGACATGCGAAAGGGCTAGCGGAAGATCCTGACTTCCATCTCCCTCTCGAGAATCTTCAGTTCCTGCTCCCTCA